>RGCF01000303.1 GCA_009919265.1 Bacteroidota bacterium
TAGCTCAGTTGGTAGAGCAGGTGACTCTTAATCACCGGGTCGGGGGTTCGAGTCCCTCACAACCCACTTACTTGAATCAAATTGGGACAGCCCTAAAACTTGGTTCAACACCCTCCTCATCTAATTCGAATTTATGAGGATTAAATTAAGTGAAACCAGCTTAATTCGAGACAAATGTAAATGGTCCAACACTGCTTAGAGATGCTGGGGGACTTTAGTCTGGAAGCGAGACAAAAATCTATTGAACTTCTGGCATCAATTGGTTTCTTGAGTTCAGTTGAGCACGCATGAAGACTTCATCATATACCATCTGGTCAAATAGCTATGTATGAGCCTAATGAGTAAATACAACCATCTTCATGTGGTTTAAAATTTCAAGATATTTTAATTACTAGCTATTTACTTTCTCAATACTATAGGGATAATAGTGGTATGACTCAAAAGCCTCCATTGTATGGAACTTCACTGCATTATTCTGGAGAATCTGGGATCAATTATTTGACTTGGCAAGATTCTCGAGGTGAGATAAATGGTTATATTAATGCCAGAAAATTTAAGAGGTACGACTTTAGTCAATCGACAGTGCTGGATTTCGGCTCAGGAACAGGAAACTTACTGAATTGTTTGAATGCAAAGTGTAAAATTGCGATCGAGGTAAATATTGAGGCGCATCCATTAATCACTCAGCGAGGAATAGCCGCTCATGCAAGCATTGAATCAATTCCCTCAGAATCTGTAGATTTTGTTATTTCCAATCATGCTCTTGAGCATGTTCCTTATCCGATCCAAGCTTTAAGAGAAATGAGGCGAACTTTAAGGCCTGGTGGACAATTGTTATTGGTAGTTCCTATTGACGATTGGCGAACTCAGAAAAAATATTGTTCAACTGATATTAACCATCACTTGAACACATGGACACCATTACTACTTGGAAACACACTCACAGAGGCAGGGTTTCAAGTTGAACCCAATGATATCTCAATTTTTTCGCACGCTTGGTTTCCAGGTTATTCTAACTTCTACCGAATGCCAGGGTTTGATTATATTTGCAAAATATATTCAATACTCCGAAAAAGAAGACAAATATTTGTTAGAGTGCAAAAATAATCAATTGTTAATTAAGAATTGAAATTAGCTTACCAAGGTTGGAGCTAATGACTACTGAATATTTTATTTGATGCCGTAAATCAATAAGTAATTATGAAAAGCACTGCGTCTAAGTAGAGTAAAATTCCCGATTGAAAATAGAATGGTTATAGAAAATTCCGCAATACTGCCAAATATTGGGTAGAGTTTTCAAAAGATGATATTTAATGAATTTTATATAATTATTATTTAAGATATTACACGGTATTTGTAATTGCTTCCTTACAAATTCAATACCTGCTCACTTTTGATAAACGGGTAGAGCTCAGGTCTCTCGTCATACCTACGTTTTTAGATGCAAATCAGAAACTTTTAGATGCTTCATTTCAAACACCAAATCCCGTTACTGCAATTTGTTTCTCTTGGAAACTTTGTACTTGTCCCATATTGATCAGGCTGTTGGTTTTAGTCAAGAGAAGTCTGTGCATTCTAAGGGATCCTAAAGTTATTTAATCTCTTGATTTCAAATGAATGTTGTGAAAACCCAATGAATCGCCGCTCGAAGGTTCTGCAATAACTGTTGGATTCGTTAATCGTAGAATATAAGATTGAAGCATGTCCTCGAAACCACGGCAGAAAGTCGTAATACTCTCTACTGCAAATTTTGACGCGCCACTCTGGACCAATAAACAACATCTAGCAAAAGGTTTAGCAAAATATTTTGATATTTATTACATAGAAAGTTGGGGGCTAAGAGAACCTAGAATAAATTGGAAAGACTTTCTCAGAATTATAAATTTTGTGCTCCCAAGAAAACAAGCAAAAACTGAATCCGGTATAATAGTGATTAAACCATGGGTTATTCCTTTTCATAGATTCAGAGTATTTAGAGCAATTAATTTTCTCCTGATTACCTTGTTTGCAAATACCCGACTTAAGGGACTTCAGGAGGCAACGCTTTGGACTTTCTCTCCGATTACATACGGGCTGGATAAATATTTTTCAAAAATGGTATATCACTCTGTGGACCTCTTGGAAACTTTTCCGGGTACTCCATCGAAACTAATAGTTGATGCTGAGCGAGAAATCACAAGAAAATCCAAGTTAACTATTGCCAGTTCAATACCCATACAATCCAAACTTGAAGTCCTTACTGGTTCCAAAATCCTTCTCATGGAGAATGTTGCAGATACGTCTCAATTTAAGAACTTGAAACTAGCAAGAAAACCTTGCGCTATTTTCGCTGGAAATTTGACCCCATATAAAATTGATTTCGAAATAATTGAAAATCTTGCCAAAGCCGGCATAAATATAAAGCTTGCAGGAACTATGTCAATTGACGGTGGTAAATCTGAACAAATCAGAAAACTTCTTCATAATTACACAAATATTGAATACCTGGGTCAATTAAAATTGGAAGATTTGAATATTGCGTTAAACCTTAGTATGGTTGGAATAATTCCATACCAAACGAATAGCCATACGTTAGGCATCTATCCGATGAAGATTCATGAATATGGTGCCGCTGGATTACCAG
Source organism: Bacteroidota bacterium (assembly GCA_009919265.1). GTDB lineage: Bacteria > Bacteroidota > Ignavibacteria > Kapaibacteriales > UBA961 > UBA961. Next base: position 2,624 of record RGCF01000303.1, read on the forward strand.
TTGTATCTACAAAACTTCCAAGTTTGTTGAATTCATCTAGAATACCTGGTTTGATTTTGTCCGATCCTCAGAATTTTGCGCAAGAAGTTCAATTGCAAATTGAAACTTATACACAAGAAAAGTCACAAGCATATTCTCGCTTTGCAGAAGAAAAATCATGGGAAAATCGAATTAGATCGGTTGTGCAAATATTGGAGGAGATTGTTGAAGAGTAACGGAGTATTCATTGAATAGAAACTACTTGTGCTTGAAGAAATCCGTATTTGGCCGAGATTGGTTTTGGGCTATGGATTGTTGTCGCGCAATAACTGTGCTGAAGTTGCATCTACGTCAAAAACCAGAAAAAGTAATTTGTCATTACGAGGCAGGGAATCTTCAAATATTGCACACTTTTCCGGTTTGATATGAAAGATAAATTGCGCTCAACTATTTCCTATGCAATGGGACCGATTTTGAATTTTGTGACCGCTCCAATTTTAGCGAGAATCCTAGGCCCTGAAGGGAGGGGTGAATTCGCTGCGATAATGCAACCAATTACTGTTGGAACTGGGATTGCAGTTTTTGGTGTTCCTACAACGATAACTTATTTTATCGGGAGAGGCTATTCACGCCATAACCTCATAAAGATTGCTCTATGTAGTTTAATGACCACCACCACATTTGTTTACGGTTTCTTGATCTTATACGCTTTTATTTTGAGTGAATCGCAGAAGATGCACATTTGGACTCTAATATCTATTTGGAGTTTCATCTATATCTCTGTATTTCTTGAACTTCGGAGGAGTTTTTTACTAGGAATTGGATCTCTAAAGAGTTTGGATAGCGAAA
>RGCF01000304.1 GCA_009919265.1 Bacteroidota bacterium
GAGGATATTTGTCACGAACAGAGGATATGAAGTCATTCGAACTACTATAAAATTGACTCAACTTAGAGCCAACAAAAGGAGATGATAAACTCAAGAAGAAGGAATAGTAGGATGAAAAGATCAAAAAGACGAGAATCGATATCAATATAAGCAAAGGAAGGCGCAAGTTGGTGGTTGTCGAGAGATTTTGAAATCTAAAACGAGGGATAACGTTGGATCTCAATAGAAAGATGTAAAAAATGCTGATAGATCTAAGAAGGAAATAAGCAAGAAGTACAGCAAAGCTTCTATCGAATAGATTATAACAGAAAAAGGATATGAAAAAGCCAAAGACTGGATTAAAAACGAACAAGAAAGGAGATATCAAATAATAGGTAATTTCAGTAGTTAGGGATTGTGTGAGATAGAGATATTGAGGCATCATTAAACCGCATAAGATAGCTGGATTCCAGATATTAGAATTGGAATCAAAAAAAAAGGAAATGGGCTTAAGTGAAGAAATCTTTCTATAAGCAATATAACAAGACATGGGAATAGCAACACTGACAATGAATTTGGCAATAATTATAAATATTTTTTCTAAGAGATCTAGATTTGAATCTAAAATCAATGGGGTGAGTGAGGGTGAATAAAAATCTGAGATCTTAAAACCCAAAAGACTGAAGAGAAGATAATAAATAGATTTTGAATTATCATGTACGAAAAAATGGTAAGAAGCGTCTGGGAATTGACTTATAGGAACAAAAAGAGCAATAACAATAGCAGAAATAAAGTAAGAGGCGAAAAGAAATAGTTTCAATAAAAGCATTCTAACTATAGATCATCATTAATCAGGCATTTTTTTGCCTTACTAAACATTTTTGGAATTGTTAGAATATCTTTCTCCTGCTTTTCTGAAATAGCATTACGTGGTGTGAAATCGACTTCTAAAAGTACAGGTGTCACTGAATTCGCTTCAACCACATAAATTAGAGATTTAGGGCGTCTTTTTGCAATACGTTCAGCCAAATCTAAATAATATCGACTTCTTGGGCCCTCAAATACTAGCAAGACATTAGACTGTTGTTCAATATCAAGGTCTCGGAAGACGCCGGCACGCTTTCCATTCATTGTCCAGTCTGACTTTACAAGCTCGACATCAATATCCTTTCTATTTGCCCAGCACTCAATATATGTGCTACTCAAGGTATCTTCTGGAAGGATTATTTTGGTCAAGGGTTTATCTAAGTCATTTAAAATGGGATTAAGAATCTCATTTTGTATGACTTGTTTTGATAGAGCATTACGCGAACCAAGGACTCCTAGAACGACCATGCTTTATTTATATTGTGGACATATGTTCAATTTTTAATGCAGTGTTTGAATTTTATACCCCTATTTTTGGGATCCTCCTCCGCGCTTTCTTAATCTACGAGTTTTACTGCGTTTAGCCATCTAATTAATTTATTTAAGGCCGGGGTAATATGTAAACCCTTATTCACCACGTAGGTTAGAAGCCTGGATCTTACGCTTCTGGATCTTAGAACTAGCGAGATAAATGGAGTTCTCCGTTAGGATAATGAAATCCTCACCCGCCTTGTAAATCTTCTGAATGTGGCTCGTGTACTCCTCAGAGTTTTTTACAAGCATCTTATCATTTGTTTGAGCATCCTCACCGAGGAATGCCTTGCCCTCAGCCGAATCAACAAAATAATCAAGCTGAATGGGCATATCCTTCTGGATAGCTAATTTAGCTGCACTTACGAGAGTAGCAGCAGAAGGAACTATTTCTGTTGCAGAAACAGGGTTGGTAGTAACCGTATTGGTAGGGGCAGGTGCTGACATTGTCTGCCGTAGAAAGGGAAAACTGTCTATATATTTTTACGCAGAAATAGGTGTCACTACTACAGGCACAGCCACTTTCGGCTCAACAGTATCAACAGCTTGTACAAACAGAATTTCATTCTGATGCGTCTTCAAAATCTCATTAAAGAATTCATATGCCTCGTTAATCTGATCCATCTCTCGTGCTCCTGTAATAATGATCTTCCCAGAGCTGAATGGGCTAATTGTAATGCGCTTACACTGACCCTCACCGTCTCCTAGACCCTGGCCTGTGCATTGCGCCTTACACTCACAGATACCAGGGCGCAGAGGATTACCCTTCTTGTTATAGTAGTATTTGGTGTTAACTCCCTGGTAAATTGTGCTCTCATGTGAACTGAACAAGTTATAGACATTACTCAGGACCTTGTGTAGCTTGTCTTGGTAGATATGTCGATTAATACTGTAATCACTGTTAATCAACTGAATACGGAATTTTGTGAGACTTGGTTGACCCGTGAAGACCTCCTTGTCCTTTGCCACAATCTGATCCATGACATACTGGATGGCCTCCTGGCTGAACTCTGCAGTAGGAACACCCGTCATCTGAATACCACCATTGGCAAACATCTTGATGTTTACTTCCTTCCATCCACGACCAGGACATATCTTACGGATAACAAGAGTTGCCTGGTTGAAGAAGGTCTTCTCTGTGACCTTACGCTTTGTCAGGATATCACGCGTAGATGCACCAATCACTTTGGCCTCATATTCCATTTTAAGAAATCCCTCTCCAGGATAACCAAATGGAATAGCCCATTTACCAAGACCTTCAAATAACCTGCTAAGACGAATGCCACAGCCTACATGGCAAGTTGTGACCATCGTACTAATTCTTAGAGGAGATAATGTCAGATTTGAAGCCATAATACTTAAATGGGTTTAGGTTGTCGAGTCATTTTTTATACTAGGTCAAATATTTTTAGTAAATCCACTCCATATCTTTTCCATGGATTGAATTGCAGAATCCTGTGTGGTCCAAGTGGATAAATTTGGATCACATATTTCAATCCATTCCTTCCACTTCTCAAAACCAGTAGATGTAATCAGCGATAAGCTTAACATGTGACATCCAAACATTTGTAAAGACATTTCTTCGAAACATTGCTTCCAGAACTTACTACGTTCTGAAGGGTGGAGGCACAGAAGTTTTGTTAACCACTTGGTAGCCTTTTGGGAATCTTGTGGATTTAGTAAAAAATACCTGAGATCACTCCGCCTCAGACGAACGTCGTAGCGACCTGGAGGTTCCGTTGGCTGACTAGCAATTGTTTTTAAACGTGATTTTAAGACAAATTCAGGGAGCGGATCGAACCTCAGAACAAAAAAGCGTGTCCTTAAGGATGCATGGATTTTACAAAGTGAATTACACAAAAAGAAAACTAAAATGTCAGTTGTTGGTTTTTCCAAGAGAGGTCTCAAAGCGAGTTGGGCCGGTTCAGTCAAAGTTTCCACTTCATCGAAAATAATAATTTTAGGTTTATCTGAAAATCCAAAAAGACCAGTTGCAGCTGATTCAGTGAACGGATAGACCTTGGATCTGATTGACTCTAAACTTCTTTCATCGCTTGCATTCAAGAAAAGTGC
>RGCF01000305.1 GCA_009919265.1 Bacteroidota bacterium
CCATTTCAAGAGAATTTAAATTAACTTGAATTTCAGATGCCTTTATTTTTCTCAGAGTTTCAGGGTCAGGTATCTCATCCAAGTCACATATAAGAATTACATCTTCATTCTCTAGTTTCAAAGTATCAATTCCTTGTCTTAAACAATTTCTCTGATGCTTCTCATTTATCCATTGTTCATCCTTAGTTGTATCTAGGTCTGAAAATTTAATAGGCAAATCTACAACAATGTGAATTATCTTATCCTTGAATTCTGCATATCTTTCCTTGTTCTTCTCGAAGAAAAGTTCCTTATCTTTTCCTACGTGAGTTTGCCTTGCTTCAACTATAACAAAATAATCTACAACTGAATTCAACGCATTCAACCTATAGTTTAGTAAGTCTAATTCATTGTAAAACGTAAAACAATCTATAATCAACATTCTCTTTTTGAATAGATGCGGAATTATTTAAGCAGAAAAGAAATCATGTGAAAGCAATGGAACATATCTTACAAGAATGTCGTATGAATTCTGTCTTAGATTCGATTGGTATCAAAAGCCAGTCTGCAAAAGAGTTATTTTCGGAACAATCCAAAAAATGGTCTACAAATCTTGCAATCCTAGATGCTAGATCTGAAGCGTGGATTAGGTTGAAAGAAATGAAAAGCCCCGACTGGACCAGACATATTCCTTCATTACTAGAAAATGAACTTGTTATACGTAGCCTTGATCCAGCCACTGCTTCCGAATCTCAAACAGAAGATTGGTCTCAAATTTTGTTTACTGGTGAACTTGCATCCCTAAATTTTGTTCCATGTGTCCTAATGTACGTAGCTCTATCTAAGATATTCATTGCACCCTTGATTGCTTGGGTAATGCCCTTTATGAGTTTGATTTTACCATTCTTAGCACTTAAGTATGTCTATGGGCTTCCTATCACATGGGATATGTATTGGTCTCAAATGAAACCCATGATATTTGGTCGATCTGACCAACCCTTTGGAGTCAGTAGTCTTTTACAATGGGGTAGTATGCTCTTTTCATATGCACATGGAATGTATTTACCATATACCAATGCTGTTCACTGTTATAAAATAGACCAGCAAATGGTAAAAGGAGCCAAGGCAGTTGTAGACACTATTCATAGATTAAGAGATATTTCAGATATTTGGCAAAAATTTGGTCTAAGAAAACCATGGACTTTTCCTAATCCATCTGAACTTGGAGATGATAGACAAGTTTTAGCATGGTTAGTTCAAGATAAAAGACTCTTGCCTCAGATTTACAGGGCTATTGGACAAGTTGAGATTTCTGCTGCAATCTGTTCATCTGATGCCCTAGTACCAGTTGAATGGACACAATCATCTATTCCAATGTGTAAAATGTCTGAAGCAATTGATCCACTTTTGTCTTCAGACAAAAGAGTTCCATTCACTTTACGTATGGGACCCACGCAACATCATGTTATATGTACAGGTCCTAATCGAGGTGGAAAATCTACCTTCTTAAGATCCGTCTTAACTAACCTGGTCTTAGCACACACCTGGGGTGTCGCCTTTGCTTCCAGGTGTAGTATGACACCTGTAGAATGGGTTATTAGTAGTCTGAGACTTGAAGATCGCCCCGGTCAAGCCTCACTTTTTGAACGTGAAGTATCTGTAGCGGGTGATATTGTTCAGCGCATCCGTGATGGTAAGACACGTGGTTGGGTCATCATAGATGAACTCTTTCACACTACAAATCCACCAGATGCTGCTACGGCTAGTCAGATATTCCTAAGACAACTCTGGGACAGCAATTTAGTGACGAGTATCGTGAGCACCCACTTGTTCTCTCATGCAGAAGATGCACCCTTAAATGTTCAGAGGCTTTGTGTAGATTCATCGATGAGTGAGGAAACTGGGCAAATCGATTATAAATACCAGGTAGTCGAAGGAATTAATAAGATGAGTAGTGTCGAGGAATTATTGATTGAGTCTAAGGTGTTGGTACAATAAACTGGCGTTGCGTTAGGCGAAGCCATAGCCTATACCGCGCGCTCAAATAATGGTTAAAACTTAGGCCTCAGACATAGAATGAACGACGCACTTATGATCGGTATAGTGCTTACACTTGTATTTGGAGCAGTTATATTTTATTTATACAATCGTCTTTCCATGACGGAGAGAAAGATGGGACTTGTTGAAGGTGTTTTAACTGATCTTAAAATAATGATGGATTCTGCTCCTTTTGCTATGAATCTTACTCAGACTGAAAGGCCTTCTATGCAAGAGTTTGAGCCTAGTCCCGAATATCTCAATGCTATTTCCGGCCCATTTCCCTTAAAAGAAGAGGAGGTGGAAGATGTTATTAGCAGTGATGATGATTATAAACAGGCTATGGAACAGGCTACACCTCTAACAGGATCTGATACACCTTATAAATCCCTACAAATTGATGAGTTAGCTGGAGTTCCTGTTACCGCTACAAATGCTATTAGTGTTACTAAATTATCTCCGGATCTTGATGCAATGTCATTAAAAGAATTACAAGCCCTTGCTAAACAAAAGAATGTAAATATTCCTACTGGAACTAGACGTAAGGCGATTATAGATTTATTAAAAGGTTCAGATGAGCAAACTACAGGAATACAAGGAACACTTCTTTCTGAAGTCTCAGGTCCTGAGCCTGTAGGAGGATCGCTGCTCTAACTTTTATAGAATGATATTCTACACCCATGATAATTATACCATGCATGTAGATGGATTCCCAGCAATTTGTGAGACCTACAAAACCTTCTTTTATGCCCATTATAAATGAACATGCCTTGCGCATGGCAGCACAGAAGATAGAGGCTCCTGAAAAGAAAATAGTACCCGTAGAAGATATTCGTTATCCTGGCTATGCTTCTCAAATGTCAGATGCACGAATTGTAACCGATTACAAATCCCATTGTGCTAATAATGTAGCTCCTCCTAAATATGGAAATTCCATTCGCGCCTGGTCCCAACACCATGCGGATGCTCTCATTCAGACATCTAGACACAGGCAGGCCGACCGCGCTGGTGCTTATTTCTATAATGCAAATACCACTGTGAATCCCAAGCAGATTCAGAGATGTGATGAATTCGAGTGCACCTTCTCGGCACCTGGATACAAGGATGGTCTTGGTTTAATGAGAGATGAGCGTGTACCTAGTTTATTTGGAACATTTGCAAAACCAGATCAACATGCTCCTACAAACCGTGTATTTTTAACAGACGTATACGAAGGTGGTCGCAATTCAGTTCGCGGTCGCCAATTTATTCCTCTTGGCAATCAGTCTTTTGACCCTCGTAGAACTGGACTTGGTTCCAGTGGATAGATACTACGTATCTATGACAATGCATAAATAAAAGATATAATATTCTTTATTTATGAATTTATCTACTTAAGTCATAGATGCGTAGCATCTATATGCTCGCTCTTGATATAGGTATCAAGCATCTTGC
>RGCF01000306.1 GCA_009919265.1 Bacteroidota bacterium
CAAAAAATTCAGGGTGAAAATACTTGAAAATATCTTCGTTTGCCAAAATGTTTGCACTACAACCAGTAACGCTAAAATTGACACTTAAAAGGTTACAGGTAAAACTAGGATTCGAAGTTAATGTTGATAAAATAATTTCTTGTCCATACGGGTAAGAGTAAAATTGTTGTATACAAGAATCACATTCGAACCGTTCCAAACAAGTGAAGTATAAATCCCAAGAAGTTTGGTTTTGAGTTTGGTTTGGTATTACTTCAATTATCAAATAATCACCATTATTAATCACAAAATTACTCAAATTAATTACTTTCATAAAATAATTATCGCTAGCCTGAGGATTGGTTTTAAATTTATATTTTTTAGGTAGTGAAGTGACTCTAAAATCTGTGTTTTGATTAAGGTTAGATGGGGAATTATTCGGACATTGCATAACCCCACCTACTGTAATATATTCCACCACAATTGGTACATTTCCATAATTCGATCCAATAAATGTAATCTTCAAGGTGTCTGGAACAAGTTGACCTTGGAATGCATACGGAATATATTTTTTAGTTGGGTCTATATCAAAATGTGCATACATACTTCCCGGAAGAACTGCCGAACCCGGGAATGTTGAATACTGTACTCTATGTTCATATGCCCCAGTAAGTGTTCCATTTGTACAATTGAATGATTGTATATTAACTTCTTGAGATGTGAAACAATCCATCATTGCTTGAGTTGTTCCAGAAATCCCAGTTGGGGTGTATGTTGTTCCAGCAATTGTAACGGCTTGTAGAACTGGTGTATATACCCCAGGAGGTAACATCGGGGAATTTAATCCTGTCATTGGGTGGTTGTAATTGTAAGGACCAACAAACGGAAAAGGCGTACCAAAACCAGATTTCAATGCAATGTTTCCAGATGAATCATACCAGAAAATTGTGTATGCCTGAATGTTTCCACAGGTTCCAGTTAAATTTCCACATGTCAATTGACCAACAGTATTTAAGTTATATCCAGAAAGACCTAAGTTACATGGGTCTGTACATAAATTCATGGTGGTCACACAATTCTCATCTAGTACGGTGTTAATACCGCTCGCATTGAACGTATTATCAAATGGTGTAGTTACAACGCTACCTCCAGTGGCGATTGACATATTTATTAATGCGGTTATTCCAGCAGGATAAGTTGATATTGCAAAAGCACTTGCCGGTGGAATGATTAAGTTCATTGTAATATTTTGAGAAACACAATTAGATGTTAATTGTTGAATCACTAAATCGTCTTGACCTAAAACATAATTGTCGTCATTACCACTTGGTTCGTTATCTGTAATTAAAATAATTATTTTTTTATGTGTTGGTAAAAAATTTCCCGCGATTCCAAAATTAACAATTCTATCAATTGCAACATCAGAAGGTTCCGGACCATTATAACCCCACCCCAAGAAAAACCCGACCAGAGGATTATTCAATTTATTTAATTGTACTGAAAAAGAAGATTGATTGTTTGGAGTCATTACTTCCATTGCCGTAATAACTTGTACTCTTACAGGGGCGACATTTTGATAAACGTATTTCTGTGATGCCGGAAGTGAAGTGTAATCTACTGATGAGGTATATGGTAAACCAGTTAGATAGTCCGCCTCATCGAAAATTACCAAACCAAGTCTATAGTTGTTGTTCGAGTTAGTTATAATATTATTTACAATTGAGGCTATGTTTGTTTTAATTGCATTGATAGCGTTCCCCATACTTCCAGTATAATCGACCACAAATACCACATCCATTCCATCTTCACAATTAACTTGAGGTATTGGTAAAGAAGAACTACTTGGAGTTGGTGTTGGTGTACTTGTAGGTGATGGTAATGGAAAAGTTGCAGATACTGTTGGAGTTGGTGTGGTTGTGGGTGTTGGTAGTGGGAAAGTGGATGAAGGTGTTTGAGTTGGTGTCACTGTAACTGTCGGAGTGATGGTTGCCGTAATCGTCGGTGTTGGTGTTGGTGACTGAGTGTTAAATTGAAAATCATTTGGTTCACAAACAAGTGGATTACAGTCAGGGCAATCCGGATTGAACATAGAAAATCTATCTTTTAAAATTTTAAAATTGTGTTTGATTTCAGGAGCCGTTAATGGTGACACATAAAATCTAAACTGTGACAACGCCCCATCAAAAGTACCCCCAAAATTTTGTTCTAACACAATATTTGTGTTCAAACCAGAAAGAGAAGTCCCACTTAGAACATTTTTGGGAAATAATTCTGGATCTTGAATATAGTCTGAGTATGGTAAAGTACAAGCAGATAATATTAAATTCTCCCTTAATCCTTGAGTTCCACCTCCCCAAGACATATTAAAAGGTACTCCAACTTGTCTTTCTTTATCTGTGTCAAGAGGTCGTGGAATAATCTCTTCAAAGTCCTCTACCGTGAAAAATATCTTTCCATTTACATAAATTTTTAAAGACCCCTGTCTATAGACAACATCATCCAACCATTTTTGATTCAGTTTTACAATCTCTATTTCTTTTGGATCTAAACTACAGTGAGTGATCGGTGGTGAAATTAATTTTACAGTATCGTTTGCTAAAGAGTCCAAATATTTTATTTCTGTAATATCGCCTAGACCGCCAAAATATCTTAAGTCACATTTATCAAAAAATGTATATCTTCTCCACACAATATCTAACAACAACCATTTTGGTATATCAAAAAATTCACTACACTTATCTAAGCAGTAATCGTATATACCTTTAGGTGAACAATAGTTATCGATTGTATGTCCTGTTGTATAAGTAAATCCTGTTGTCTCACAAGTCCCGGTTGTTTCACAGGATCCAGTAATTCTTAAACTTCGAATACAAATTTTTGGGTTTTTTGGATCACCAGAAAATCTGACGGATAAAGCATTAGATAATGCATCAAGTTTCGGATCTTTCTCACATGTATCTTCAATAGAAGTCCATCCACTCATCGAACACGGATGACAATCCTCACATTCACAATCATTACAAGTAGTACATGTGGGTGTACAAACTGGTTCGGGTATGCAATGTATTGGACTTGATGTTGGTGTTGGTGTCGGAGTTGGTGTTGGTTGACAAGGTGGACATATTAAAGGTACAACAGGTAATGGCGTTGGTGTATATCCAGTTGTAAAATAACAAGGATGTGATTTACATTCCCAACCACACTTATCACAAGGTAATTCATTACACCCACACCCACAACTTGTTATCTGCTGTCCACAGACATTACACCCATAGTTTACATGTGGATCATGAATTCCATCCTGGGATCTTGGTGGATAAACAAAAATACATCGACTGTTTGTAACACCTGTGTTACAACAAGCACAAGTCACCCAACAATCTTTCAAAGGTGTTGTTACTCTTGTATATC
>RGCF01000307.1 GCA_009919265.1 Bacteroidota bacterium
AACTTTACTGAAGATACAAATAAAACACTGCGAAATTCAAGAGAAAAAGTGCTTCGACTATGAAAATGGGTGCGTCTTGGATAACCCCGATTATAGTCACGACCGTGAAAAGGAATTGTGCGTAAAGAATGAGCCGGAGGTTTTCGACGACGCCGGTGCTCGTGCTCGCGCTCGCGCTCGTGCTCCCGTAGAATGTATGCCCCACCATAAACCCGACGATTGCAAAAAATGCCGCGGCGGCAAAGATATAATGTGTCGGGTTTTGTTCAGGGACGAAAATCACGCCGAAAATCCCGGAGAGGAGGACGATGACGACGGCGAGAGACCATCGCTCACGATGGGTTTCGTAAAGCACAGTGAACGCCGCCATTATGAGCATACACAGTGCGATAAAGTGTCTCGTTTGGAATACAGGGGGGGGGGCAATACTAGCAGCGGCGAATAAGCAGAAGGGTTCGGTGCTTGTGATAATACTAGATATGCTTCGAGACAGAGGCGCAGAGGCGTATTTGAAATAGACGAAGGCAATCGGAATTGAATATGCCGCCAGCATAAACGTTAGAAGAACATTCGGAGATAGTATTGGCATTTTCAGTCTTGTTATTATTATTGTTATTATATTCTATGATTTTTGAAATATAATAATAAACGAGGATTTTTTACTTCAATATATTGTAAATGTTAAACTTATACAATCCATACATTATGAGTGATACAATGGAAGTGAAACTTGCATAATGACACCAAATACTACCGTTCGAATCGGTTGTAAATCCATAAAAGTAACCGAATAACGGTAATATACAAAATGCAACCACAGCTTTATATGATATATTCCATAATACAAAAAACGGAATAATAATTATAATCTGCCACAGCGTTATAGCGAATAATCTTTGAACTCCGAGTTCTCCACTCTTCCATTCCGATACAAACCAATCAAGGTGTCCTTTTTCTGTAACCGTGGTGCAATATTTAACTGGACTTCCGTAAAAATATACGAGAACCAATACAACTGAAACAATCGAATAAATTGCAATAAACTGTTGTCGAGACTTATTACATTCTGCCCACGGTTTTACAAAAAAAGAACCGATTGCTGGACATACACCTTGTAAACATAAAATAAATGGGATAAGTGTAACCGTTATGATCTTATTCGCAATAGAACAACCTTTACGCGGATTGGTGAGCCATAATAAAAACTCTGCCAACTGCATACTGCACCAACCAATCAAAACGACACCTAGCCATTGAAAATGGGGGACACCTGAAGTGAGTAAAACGACGATTGAAATGAGCGAGTATAATGTGGTTTTCGCGGAAGATTCAACGCTGTAGCACATGGTATATACATATATATTGTATAAAATATTATACAATATTAAGGAGTAATGAATAGTGTATTCAAACGCATAAATTCAACATTATTCATAATAATTATAATAATTATTCTATTACAAGTTATTGTAACATATTTATTCACAAATACTAAAAAGTTTTCAATTCGTGCATTAATACGAAATCTCAGTATCGGAATATGTATTTATTTCTACACGCTGACTAAAAAACTATATATATTAAGTATACCGTTATTATTGGAAATATTAATAGAAATCGCAAAGTGGAACGGGTTTCATATTGAAAAATATATAGCAACCGAATATTTATATAGTGATTATTTTCATGATTTATCTATCGAAAATGACAAAATTTATACAGGTTTTAGTGAAGGTAACTGTGATAACATTTTTGGACTTGATACCAAGGACCACTCTTCTGAAAACATTAAAAAGGTGCTAGATTGGAGTAAACAAGTATATAATGACGCATTTGAAAAAAAACAGGAATACTTTGTAGACGCAAATGGTAATAAACACTACGAAGACATCAAAAATAAGACAGATGACGCAAAATTTAAGTTGATATGTGATACATGTAAAGTAAAACCTGGTATGAAAATATTAGAAATAGGGTTCGGAGAAGGAGACTTTATGCGCTATATTAAAAAGCATTATAATATTGACGCTGTTGGTGTTTCTATTTCAGAAAAACAGGTTGAACTTTTAAAGTCAGAGGGGTTTAATGCTTATCATATGGATTTTTGGGATATAACACCAGAACTTATAGGTAAGTATGATTTGGTGTTACAATGTGGAAATAATGAATATGTAATATGTTCAGGTGAAAATGAAAATAGATTTACCGACTTTTGTAAAATAGTAAATACGGTATTAAACGATAAGGGTAATTATTTCATAACGTGTATTCATGCGAATGAAAATTTTGGAGAGTTATCCATATATGACCGTATACGATTATATTTTTTGTGGAGCGGAAATGATGGTTATTATCCAAATGGAAAAGATGGTTTTTCAAAATATGCTGAAAAGGCAGGGTTAATTCCGATACATCGAGAAGACCGGACAAATGACTATTTTATAACTAGTATGTTATTTATGAGCTACTATCGTTGTAGAAAAAACGTATGTGAGCATATTGTTTCATTGTCAGGAATATTACATGCGTTATTTAAAACAATTGCTGGACCATATTATATTCATAGTTATTTATGTTATCAACCGAGTAAATATTATGATTTAGTTCCTTGGATCGTTCAGTTTATACCTCAATATAAAAATGGAAAGTGGGTTTCGCCCGAAACATTACAATATATATTATTTGAAAAACAGTAAACATCCATTATTCAGTACACTCACCGAAAAAGAAGAATCCTGTATAAAATAACACGTTGTTGAATGCGACGATGCCGTGAAAATGTTAGTATGCACGCAGTTTGTTTCATTCATCTACGGTTATATTTTCGCAAATTTTACTGATATCAGCAGTTTATTTTGATAGATGGTATCGGTTATTGTCATACAGTCGCGTGATTGATAGTGTTTATCACATCCCATAATACAACGCCAGATTCGCTATATTGGCGAAGAGGTGGATGCTCGCGTGTGCATAAGTTGCCTGCCATACTCTGCCACAATTGAGTAAGTAATTGCTTGTAATATAACAACCGAGCGAAGCAGCAATCAGCAGTGCGTAATATTGAAACTGTAATGGGGATGTATATCGATATGCATAATAAGAATTGTAGGACACACCAGTGTATACGACAGCCATATCGAGTTTACGGCGCCAAGAATCGCGGAGGGGGTTGCGCCAGTAAAGGAGGGATGTCGCGAATACGGATGCTGGGATGAGTGCGAGATGAGTGGTGGCGGGGTGGGCGTAGGCGTAGGCCGCGGAGGGGACCGACAACCAGGCGCAATACCAGATGAAATGAGCGTTCGAAAGAGGAAGAACCAACCGTTGCGTTTTACATCCATTCAGCGACATGTTATGTAA
>RGCF01000308.1 GCA_009919265.1 Bacteroidota bacterium
TTCAGTAATTGTTGTTTATTGATAATGCTCATTGTTTGTTCATCAATTGTATATACAATTGGAGTACCAGTTGCAATATTCAATTCGAGAATGTCTTCTTTGGTAAGATTGTCTAACTCTGCTATGAGTGCTCGCAATGAGTTTCCATGTGCTGTAATCAATACATTTTTTCCTTGTTTTAGAACAGGGACAATGTGATCATGAAAATATGGGAGTACTCTCTCTTGAGTCATTTTTAATGATTCACCATTTGGAGGTGGAGTATCATAGCTCCTTCGCCAGATTTTTAACTGATCTGTGCCAAATTGCTTTCCAACTTCATCTTTATTTAATCCTTGAAGATCGCCATAATGACGTTCATTGAGTTTTTCACTTCTTTCTGTAGGTATCATTCCTTTTCCAGCAGCTTGCAATGCTATGTCTGCTGTTCTTATTGCACGCATCAAAGCGGATGTAAACAATACATCGATTGGATATTCTTGTAAAGCTAGTCCGGCTTTTCGAGCTTCTTCTTCGCCTTTTAATGTAATGTCTACATCAACCCAACCGGTAAACCGATTTTCTACATTCCATTGTGATTCTCCATGACGGAGTAATATTAAATGAACCATATTAAGAATTTCTCCACGTAGGTTTTCTCTTTTCGATGAAAGCATTCATACCTTCTTTTTGATCATCGGATGAAAACAGTAAATAGAAATTCTTTCTTTCGTATTCTAAACCACCTTCAAGGGTTGTGCTAAATGATTTCAGAATAGACTCTTTGATTAGCTTTACTGCGATTGGTGCTTTTGCAGCTATTTCTGCGGCAAGAGCCATTGCTTCTTGGAAATATGATTCAACAGGTACAACTTTATTGACCAGTCCGCATCTCCACGCTTCACGAGCAGAGATCATTCTGCCGGTTAATGCTATTTCCATTGCACGAACTTTCCCAATTGCTCTTGTGAGTCTTTGAGTTCCACCTGCTCCTGGCATTACTCCAATATTTATTTCGGGTTGACCAAATTGTGCGCTTTCACTAGCTATAAGCATATCGCAATTCATTGCAAGTTCACATCCACCACCAAGAGCAAATCCGGATATTGCGCCTATGATTGGTTTTTTTATGGCGCGTATTCTTTCCCATTTAGCGAATTGATCTCTTTCTAACATTTGCATAGATCCAGCGCCCGACATTTCTTTAATGTCCGCTCCTGCAGCAAATGCTTTTTCATTTCCGTGAATCACGATGCAGCGTATATCTTCAGATTGTTCAAATTGCTCCATCGCCTCTACAATTTCTGTCATTGTTTGTAAGCTTAAAGCATTTAATACTTGAGGTCGATTGATTTGTATTACTCCGATTCCCTGTTGAGGTTCAGAAGTAAGGATGCATGTCCAATTATTCATGATAGTATCTTAGAAAAGTAAACCGGCCAAAGTAGCCGTTAAAAGATTACCCAAAGCGCCGGTTATCATAGCTTTGAGTCCCAAAGCAGCAATATCTTTTTTACGCTCAGGTATCATAGATCCAATTCCACCAATCTGAATGGCGATTGAACTGAAGTTAGCAAAACCACATAATGCAAAAGTAGCCATTGTAATGGTCTTTGGCATCAGAATTCCATCTTTGATATATCTCGATAAATCTGCATAAGCCAAGAATTCATTTAGACTTATTTTCGTACCAAAAAGTGCTCCAAATGCTTGGATGTCTTGTTCTGGCACACCTATGACATAACCAACGGGTTTGAATAATACTCCAAAAAGTTCCTTTAGATTTGCTGGGACCCAAATTGAATACCCTTCAAAAAAAGTATGAATACCTAATAAACCAGCATTGATACCTGCAATGATTGCAACAAATGCGATGAGCATTGCTGCTATGCCTGCAGCAAGCTTCAACCCATCCATTGCACCATTTGCTGCGGCTTCAACTATTGTTGAGCTTGTTGGCAAAACAGGTGATGTGTCTAATGGTTCTTGTTCCGTTATTTGTTGTGGAATAACGATTTTCGATAACATGAGGCCTGCCGGAGCCGACATAACACTTGCAGTAATTAATGCAGATGCTGGAACACCCATTTGTATATATCCAGCCATGACGCCACCAGCAATTGTTATAAACCCACCAACCATAATGGTATGTAATTCTGATCTTGTGGCAGAAGCCAAATATGGCTTTATCAAGAGCGGTGCTTCAGTTTGCCCAAGGAATATATTTGCAGATGCACTTAGTGATTCAATGCCTGTAGTTTTTAATGTTCTGCTCATAAACCATGACATTCCTCTCACTATATATTGCATTATACCTAGATGGTATAGTACTGCCATAACAGAGGAGAAGAAGATGATTACGGGTAATACAGACAAAGCAAATTGGAATCCAAAGGCATCCTTATAGGCTGGATTTGCAAGTTTCCCAAAGAGCATCTCTGATCCATGAGTTGCTAGTCCTAAGAAACCTGATATAGCATTTCCGAAAGCCGACATAGTTGCAATTCCAAATGGGAGTTTCATCATGATGAAACCTAAAACGATTTGGAGTGACAGCCCGATGATAACCATTCGTAAAGGAAAAACTTTCTTGTTTTCTGACATTAACCAACAAGTAAAGAGAATAAGTATAATTCCAATAATGCCAATGAGTGATTGCATTGTTATACCCATTTATTGTCAATGTACCAACGAACTGTTCGCTCAATTCCCTCTTCTATGGAAATACCTTGTTTCCAACCAAAGTCTTTTTTTGCCTTTTCAACGGAACAAATCCAATATGGCTGAATGAGATCTTTTCCTTTTTCAAAGTTCAAAACAGGAGGTTTTGTGGAAAATCTGCCGAATATTTCAGATAGACCTGCTAATGTCATCACCAATCCATGTGGTACTCGGATTGGTAGAACAAAGGATTTTCCAAATGCATCTTTGGTTATCTCTGCAATTTGTTTCCATGAGTAAAACTCTTCACTTGAAACAAAATAAGTTTGCCCAATTGTATTGCTGTGATTGGCTGCTTCAACTATCCCTCGTGCTAGGTCGATCCCGTGAATTAGGCTGACTCTTTTATCATCAAATCCAATCAGAGGTACTATCCCTTTTGAAACTGATTGAAAAAAGGTAAGGATTGCTGTATCTCTTTCTCCATATACTGCGGGAGGTCGTACAATTGTTATAGGCATTCGATCGGAATATGTTTGCACAACTTCCTCAGCAGCTTTTTTGGATCTTCCATATGCAGTAATTGGCTGTAATGGTGAATTCTCATGTACAGGTGAAGAAAGTGATTGCGATGGTCCGGTAACAGTCTGGCTACTGACATGGAGGAATCTCTCAAGTCTTGGTGCATATGTAGATGCAGTATCCAGTAAATGTTTTGTA
>RGCF01000309.1 GCA_009919265.1 Bacteroidota bacterium
AAAATCATCGGCATTCAATTTAGTATTATGTCGCCAGAGGAGATATTGAAAGGTTCCGTCGCTGAAATTACGAATCGTGAAACTTATGTGAATAATAAACCTGTTATTGGCGGGTTATTTGACCCAAGGATGGGACCAATCGACCCTGGTGTTATATGCCCCACCGATGGTTTGGATTATATGAAATGTCCGGGTTATTTTGGACATATCAAACTCGCGCGTCCTGTGTTTTACTATCAATATCTAGGAACGATTGTCAAAATTCTTCGATGCGTTTGTATTAAATGTAGTGCTCTTCGTATTAGCAAAGTAGCCAACAAACAGTTTCTTTCATTACCAGCCGACGAGAGATGGACACAAGTATTTCGCATTGCGAGCAAAATAAAGAGGTGTGGCGAGGATACGGAGACAGGGTGTGGTTGCCTTCAACCCACCCGAATTACGATGAAAGCCGGACTTGGAAAAATTTACGCAGAATGGGATAATGTGAAAGGTATTTTAGAAGAGACAACCGCGACAAGCATCGCAGTGAGTGCCGCAGAAGCAGACAAGGATGGTTCGCTTTCGATGAAACTCACCCCCGAAATCGTTATTAAAATCTTTCGCAGAATCAGCGATGAAGATGTAGAATTTATGGGATTTAGTCCTGTGTTTTCGCGTCCTGATTGGATGGTATGTCAGGTGCTTGCGATTCCACCACCCGCAGTTCGACCCTCTGTGAAAATGGACGGATCACAGAGGAGTGAAGACGACATCACGCATATCATCGTGAATATTATCAAAGCAAACACGACACTTCAAGACAAGATCAATGAGAATGCCCCTGCGAACGTGATTGATGGATGGCATATGATGCTCCAGTACTACGTTGCTACACAAGTGAATAATAATATACCGGGTTGTGCTCCTGTTGCGCAACGGTCAGGTCGCCCTCTGAAATCGATTCAAGAACGCTTGAATGGGAAGACTGGCCGTGTTCGCGGAAATTTGATGGGAAAACGTGTGGATTTTTCGGCGCGGTCTGTTATCACACCCGATCCTAACCTGTCGATTCGCGAACTCGGTATTCCTTTGAAAATTGCGAAAAATATTACGAAACCAGTTGTCGTAAATGACCGGAATAAAAAGTTCCTGCTTCGGTTGGTTCGCGCAGGTCCAGATGAGTATCCGGGTGCGAAGATTCTGGAGCGGAAGACGGGCGAATCCATTTCGCTTCGTTATGCCGACCGCGTAAACATTATGCTGAACAACGGCGACATCGTTCATCGTCATATGATGGATGGTGATGCGATCTTGTTCAATCGTCAGCCCACACTACATCGGATGAGCATGATGTGTCATATTGCGCGGGTGATGTATCAGGGTGATACGTTTCGTATGAATGTGGGTTGTACGAAACCTTATAATGCGGATTTCGATGGAGATGAAATGAACCTTCACATGCCACAAGACGATGAGTCCGAGATCGAGTTGCGCCACTTAGCCGCAGTTCCCTATCAACTCATCAGTCCGGCGAACAATAACTCGATTATCGGTGTCTTCCAAGACTCGCTGATCGGGTCTTACTTATTCACACGCGAAAATATTAAATTTACGCCGAGAGAGGCGATGAACCTGCTTGCGGCCTACCCCCGCGTGAATGAAACCGCGTTCAAGAGCGGCGAAGATATCAGCAACTTTGACGTGCTATCGCAGATTTTGCCGCCTCTTACATTGAAATATAAGAAGAAGGCATTCGGTGAGAAGAACCCGAAAGAAGATTACGCAACCTCGAATAATGTGGTTGAAATCAGGAATGGTCGAATGATGCGTGGTCAAATCGACAAGAGCGTCCTCGGTGGCGGCGGTGTGGGTTTGATTCAGCGCGTGTGTAACGATTTCGGAAATATGGCCGCTGCTGATTTCATCGATGGCCTTCAAAATATAATTACGGAATATATGAAATCACACGCATATAGCGTTGGTATCAGCGATTTGATTGCGAATAAGGCGACCAATACTCAAATTGCGGATGTTATCACAAAGAAGAAGACTGAAGTGAAGAACTTGATTGACCAAGTCCATCTTGGAATCTTCGAGAACAAGACAGGGAAGTCGAATGAAGCAGAGTTCGAAGCAAAAGTCTCGAATATCTTGAATACTGCTACAAACGACGCAGGTAAAATCGGAATCAATAGTTTGAATTCGGCCAACCGTTTTGTGGGGTTGGTGCTTTCAGGATCGAAAGGAAGCGACCTGAATATATCGCAGATGATTTCGTGTCTTGGACAACAAGCGATTGAAGGCAAGCGTATTTCATACGGATTTGATAGCCGGACGTTGCCGCATTTCAACAAGTTTGATGACGGACCTTTGGCGCGTGGATTCATCGAGAGTTCGTTTATTTCAGGGTTGTCGCCAGAGGAGTTGTTCTTCCACGCGATGGGTGGTCGAATTGGTCTGATTGATACAGCAGTGAAGTCAGTTACATGGGAAACACCTATTATTGTCGTCGAAAATGAAGTACCCAAATACGTGAAGATTGGCGAGTGGATTGACGCACACTTGGATAACCATAAGACAACAAGCGGTAGCGACAATAAGATTCAGTATATGACCGAGCAAAATATGGAATACTTGGAGTTGTCACACCCCATTAAAATTGTTACGATGGATTATGATGGAAATGTATCTTGGGAGACGATCACAGCGGTCACACGTCACGATCCTGGTGATAAGTTATTCAAAATCAAGACAAAGGCAGGTCGTTATGTTACAGTTACAGCAAACAAGTCGCTTCTTGTTTGGAATGAAGAGCTTCAACAGTTTCGCGAGAAATACACGGAAGAAATCAAGGTTGGCGACTTTGTTCCAGTTGCTAAGAATGTTTGTGATTACAGCGTGGATGGTTCTGAAGAGGATACAGAATTTATGCGTGGCAAGCATATTGGTGAAGCAATCGATACTCAAATTCCTGATGAAGCGTATATTGCTAGAAAGGAATATATAAGAGGACTTCTTAGTTCGTATCTTTCATCACGTATTAACATGACAAGTGCTGGAATTGAACTGAAATTCAGTAATGTTCGCCTGACCGAAGACATCGCATTTCTGTGTTCTCGTTTGAATATTCATGCTGAAATTCATAAATCAGTATCCACATGTATGATTGTTCGCGGTTCAAGTTATAAAAAACTAGTATCATTACTTGGTTTGTCGGTAGATGGTTTGTCGGTAGATGGTATGGTTGCTGACATTGATGACGACGAACCTCGCACCCTCAACGACGTAATCCTAGACGAAATCGTAGAAATGACGATAGTTGATCCGGCTCTTCATCCGAAGATGTATGACTTGACTAT
>RGCF01000310.1 GCA_009919265.1 Bacteroidota bacterium
TAGTATTATTTTATATATGAAAAAGTATACAAAAGCATATTATACAAATTATGTATTAAAAGGTATTTCATATGATTTATATTCAAGTGAAAAGAGCAAATTACAGAATTTAGCAATTAGACTTTATTATATTGCATTTCCTGAAAGAATAGAGGAATTAACAGCACCACAACAGGTTAAGAATAAATATAAAAATAAATATTTCCAGGTATTTTCTAATATAATTAAAAAGTATTTCAAAAATAATATCAAATATTCAAATGCTGCTATGGATAGTATGGATGATGATATAATTACACAAAATAAAGATGAATTATGGAAGTATATGTTACATAATGATGGTAATGAATTAGAGGAATTAAAACAATATTTATTAGATAATACTGCTAGAACAAGAAAGACATCAGTTGAGCAAACACCATTAGGACAAAATTTAAGAACATTAAGAATAACAATTGATTTATCAAATGTTAAAAGTAATGATTTATCTAAAGTAAGAGAAGCATTAACAGAGATAACAGATATTATTATATCGACAAGAAAAATTATGGGAAGAATGCGAAAAGATAAAATGATTACAAAAAAGACACGTAGATTATATAAACTTTTCAGTTTAACTTGTATAATTATAGTTACAGGTATATTTTATACATTGTACAAATTTACAAATATAATTAGACTACCTCAAATTATAATAGTTATGTTACTATTTATAGTAGCTGTAATGGTAATGGGTATAGTATATGATGCTATGGTACATTAGAAGCATAGAATACTTTTGATTCTATATTTTTATTTTCACCAGGATAACCATATGGATTACAATAAAATTTATCAACTTGTGATGCGGTATGTGTATGTCCATATATCCATGCTATTATTTTTGGATTTCGAGCAATATCTACATTTGTTGCAAAAGCACAATTAATATTCATATAATTATTTTTATATTTTTCATCTATTAAATCATAAGAAGGCATATGATGAGAAACGACAATTAATTTAGTATCATCATCCAATGTCTTTAGAAGTAATTCTAATGTAGCTACAAATTTTTTATGAAGTTCATTTGATTTTGAAATACTTAGATGTGGAATACGTTTATAATCGTTCATAAATCTAATAACATCATAAAAATATTGATATGGAATATGAGACCACATTGTACCACCAAATAAAGCTAAATTAGTATTAGGAATCATATAACATTCATTTTGTAAAAAGATAACATTTTGATATGACGTACATATTACATTACGAATATAATCTTCAATTTCGTCCATGTTACTTTTACCATAATATTCATGATTACCTGTAATTAAAAATACACGCTCAAATTTTGTAGCTACAAATTCTATGAAATCTTTATAAATTTGAGTTCCAGGTTTTCCTATATCACCTGCTAATATTAAATTAGGTGCTTCTGGTATTATTTTGATATGACTAATATCATTATAAAATTCTAAATGTAAATCGGACAAATATTGGAAATACATTATTATATAATAAACTGACTTAAAGCTTAAATCTATATCAAAAATAAATGACCGATAAGCAGTTTTCAATTGTATTAGCATTAAAGAATGCGACACATAATGAAGGAACGAATAATTTAGAGCGTTTTGCTCGTATTGGATTACCAACTTATGAAAAATTTATGAAAAAGGAAGATGTGGCAGAATTTATAATAGTATGTCCGATGGCAGAGATGGAAAAGATTAAACAAGTTACTGCTGTATATGAAGGTTGGAATTGGAAAATATATGGTGAAGAACAATTATTACATATTGGATTACGTGCAGGATGGGCGAAACAACAAACGATAAAACTTGCTATAGCACCATTAGTTAAAACAGGGGAATATCTTATTATTGATGATGATACTTATTTAACAAGACCATTTGGATATGATAATTTACGTACTAAATCAGGAAAACTTATTATGAATAGAATTAATATAGATTTTCCATTTTTCTATTTATGGAGTAATCAAATATTAGATTATGATTTTGATAAAGTACAAGATTTTCCTGTAAATATGGCAATTACACCAGAAATATTTAACACAAGTGTGGTACGTGATTTAGTAAAATTACTTGTAACGAAGTATGGTTCTCAGAAACAATGGCAACTAAAATTAGAACAAAATAAATTTACAGAATATGCTTTATATTGGATATATTTACAGATGATTAACAAGACAGATATGTATGATTTAAATGAGAAGTCACCACAATTATATAATTATGCGATAACATCGAATGACCAACCATTAGAAAAGTATATAGATTTAGCATTTAATGATAAGAAATCACCATTTTACTTTTCGTTTGTACAGTCAAGTACGTCATATAAAGTGGATGAAATATATGATGTAGTAAAAAAATATGTGGATATATAAATAATGAATAAAAAGATAGAATTTGAAATAAAAGACAAGAAATATGAGAGAATAATACGAATAGTAGATAATAAAGAGTATGTATTATTTGATAAAAAATTAAGATTAGTAAGTGAATTGAAAGTAGTAGGCGGCGTTGGATTAACAGCAATTACACAATTAACTGGAAGTAAAGCATCACCGCCTAAAACTAAAACAAAAACAACACATATAAAGAAACCACAACAGAAAGTGATTGAAGAACATTTTACAAAAGTGAATATACTAACAAGTGCAGCTGCTGCAGCAGCACAAGAGTTTGCAGAAAATAAGTTAGCAGAAGAAAATAGAAAACATTTAACAGCTTTTTTTGAAAAAAAAATTAATTAACAAAATGCATTATGAGAATGAAAATTTTCTTATATTTTGAATAGTCAAGTCTACTAAAGTTGAAATAGATTCAAAACAAGAAACTACTTCTATATTATTAGAATTAAGATATAATACATTATCATCGAATGGTTTACATCTGGAAGCCCATATACCGTAAAATTTTTTATTATTAGAATTTATAAATTTAACAGATTTTATAAATTTCTGAATACTATTGCTTTCTTTCCGTCGTCGTTTAAGATATTTTGTTTGAATAAATACAGTATGGTCATCAAATTCAAGTACAAAATCTACAGATGAAGCATCGAATCCATATATTTTTATCAATTCACGTTCAGTATATAATGATTTTACAGGAAGAATTTTCAATCTATTAAAAAGTTCTTCTTCAAGAACTCGACCCTGATTATGATTGTCATATAACATTTTTCATATATATTTATATATAATTTCTTAAATAATTTTATAAATTAATAGGATGTAAATTTATTTTTTGTATTATAGCTTCGAATCTAGTTATAATAAATGCATCATAACTTTCTGATGGCGACGTTCTTTTATATT
>RGCF01000032.1 GCA_009919265.1 Bacteroidota bacterium
TATGACGGTTTAATAGATGATATTAAATATAAATTAGAAGATATAGCAAAGAATAATGACTCTACATTTATAGCAACGGCTATACATTATTCAACACTATACGTTAATTATTTAATCTTAGATAACCTCTATACAACATATGAACAAAGCACAACTATATTAAGTTCCATATATGAAAGCTCTATATTAGCTGAAAATGAGTCAAGAAAATATATACAATATTGTGCGGATATTGTATTAAGCACTACTATAGAACTTAGCACAATATATGACACCGGAACTTCTATTCAATCTACACTGACTCAATACAGAATTGACGAAATAAAATATACATACGCATATGCTAGCACAACAGTTGGTGTTTCACAACTAAGCACACTCTATGAGACGGCATCCCTATTCGAAACATATAATGACCTTGTATCCACACATACAGACACAAATAATAAGTATCAAAATGCCTTATCTAATTATAATCTAGCATTGACAAATACTACAGGATTATCTGGAGCAACGGCAGCAGGCTGGAGCGTTTTAGCACAATCATTCGCAGATAAAGACACTAAAATAAAAGAGCAAATAACCTTAACAAGCAATGCAATCCTGGCACAAGTAATAAATAGTGAAACAGAATGGATATTAGCATCCGAAACGGCGGTGAATATTGGAACACAAAGTATCAGTTCTTTTAAAACGTATATAGATACCGCTGACTATAATATTAAATATTATTCATCTATGGTTGATAATACATCTAGCACAATACAAAGTAGCATGGATGCTTTCACATTATACAATTCTTATTACGTTTCAACCGTAACTGGTTCCAATATATATATGAGCAGTATCCTAACAACTATATCCACCTATGGAAATGATCAGACAGGTGTAGACGAATATCTTGCGACAGCTGATGTGCTTCAGAAAGAATATGATACATTAACATCTAGTTTTTTAGGTAATATTGCATATTCTACTGCAATGAACGATGAAATTACATATGCAAATAATGATTACATAAAGTATTCTACTATATACGACAAGACAAACGTGAAACGTATGCAATTAACCAAAATATTATTGGACGTTGAAAACTCCATCTATAAAAATACTATGGATATGAATATGGAATCAACTACCATAGATATGGAGAAAATTCGCTTACGGGAATATGAAATAGAAATGGCAACGTATACATTGAATGGAAGTGTACAATCATTCAAACAACGAGAACTCTTTGTAGTAGCCAAACAAGTAGAAGCGCAATCCTATTATGACACATGTGTATTGAATCAAGTTAAAACAAATACGTCATCTCAAACAGTAGCGGATATAAATACTTCCACCATCAATTTGGCGTATGACAATTTGGTAATGATACAGCAATTTTTAGATACATTTGATAGTGTATATAAGACGTATGATACGTATATGGCACATTTATTAAATCTTAGCACTTCTGTTCATATAGAAAAAGAAACATATTCAACGTTTGCATCGTATAAAAACTTGATGTTTACATCCCCCAATGATTCTACAATATCTACTGCGTTGGTCAATTCATCCAATATATATGCAAAGGCGATATTGGACACTGGTCAAAATATGCAAAATCTCACTCCTACATACAGCGCTTTAAATATAATAAGCAATGATTTCATGCAACGATATATGAATACATTTGCAATGGATGAAATTAAAGAAACCGAAAACAGGATCAGTTCTATCTGGAATGAAGGACTCCAGATGTTTAACGGGGATATATCTACTGTTACTGTGAATCAGTGGCAATCATTTGTAGATCTAGATAACAAAATAGTTAAAGGCATAGACACAATCACCATTATTTCAACCATGGCATCTTAATCTGTAATGAGACAATGGGCAGCTGGATCCGCAGCCGCCTTTTTGGATGCCATGATTCTTCCTGAATCAGCACCCATCTTCCATCGCTCAATCTTATAGGCGCATTTCTCATAATATTCGCGCCTTTTTCGCCATTGTGATTGATACATAGAATGAGTATCCACAATGTCTACTATAACGGGGGGCAGATGACGCTGTTCAGGGCGAATACGCAGAATGCGCCCAGTGCTCTGCTCGACTGCTTTTCGCGGGCTTGCCAGAATAACCGCATTGAGTGTTTTGATATTCATGGCCTCGCTCGCCATTGCATATGTGCCTAGAAGAATACGAGCTGTGTTAGCGCCTTCTTCGCGCACTGCCTCTTTCATGCCTCCAATATAATAGGCAATTGTGAGCGCAGAATCCGCCTTTATAAGTTCCTCCAGCCGCTCTAAAAGCCCGATTCGCTCCGAAAGAACAAGAACGCGTCGTGTCGGCTCTTCGCATAGTTTTCGAATCCAGCGCACAATTTCCCTGCTCCTCTCATCACATCCTATTACATTTCCGAGCAGCTGTGCCATCACAGGTTCTCCCTTCCAATTTGTCGGCACGGTATTATATGTCACGTCGTCGGTTTCAATGACTACGGATTTCACTTCCACGGTAGGATCTGGCTCACGCGTTTTTTCCCAATAGACCGGTTCCCCCAGATACCACGTAAAGACTTTTGTGAGCCCATCTTCTCGTGTAGGTGTGGCAGAAAGCCCGAGCATTTTCTGGGTTTGGATACGCTGGAGTGTTTTGGAGAAATGTTGGGCACCTAGATGATGGCATTCATCAAAGACTGTGAATCCGAAGCCATGAAAGAGGGATTCAGGGATATCTTGTCCGCATATTGTCTGTATCATACAGATTGTGGCATCATACTCAAGACCCGTTTCGCGCTTCGGGCCTTGCACTATGCCAATACGAATTCCAGGCAATAGAGCTTCCATCTCTCCCTTCCACTGATTCATCAGAAATTCCTTATCTACGACAATCAGGAATCGTTTCTGAATACGCGAGGCAATCCCTAGAGCCATGAATGTCTTTCCCTTTCCACAGGGCACACAGATAAGTCCATTCGCCCCGGCTTTCATGAATGACTCCATAATTGCCTCTTGATAGTCGTAGGGGCTTCCCTTGAATACGAGCTCTCGTAAGGGCAGACCTTCGGGGACGACGGATTCATCGGGGGGTCCATATACGCGCTGACCCCATGCGCGAGGCACATACCATCGCGTGGGCGATTCGCGATATACTTTAAACGTGGCAGCTGCAAGAACTGCTTTCGTGGCGAATTTGGCATTCATGGCGGGGACCACGGTGAGTTCTTCATGCATTTCTCTCGTTTGCGACTCTGTGAGACGGGATTTTAAGATAGAATATCCCTTTGTTGTAAGAATGGATGCCATGTGAGTTTGAAACTGCGTGAAGGGCAGTCAAATTTATAAATGCCAATTAGTAAGGAATGAAAGGAACTCCTAGATTTGGTGTATTAATTGCCTCGGGTGCTGTGTTTCTTCTTGCCCCCTATATTCCCTATTCTGTTCTTTCGCTGACGGTAGGAAATAGAATAGGGGCATTTGTCCTTTTATGCTTAGTAATCTACACTCTTATGGTGGATAATATTCTGGGCCTCGCCACGTTTCTGGCAGTAGCTGCCCTGTTTCTAGAACAACGGCGTAGGACGGTTGAGCGCGTAACGAAGCATCTAGATCCTCATGAAAAGCCTGTATTTTCTGTAGAAAAGCTGAATGAACCTGCGCCTAACATTGTTCCTGGCGAAGTCCATCCCCCATCCAAAGTCGCGGAAGTAGAAGACTATTCATTTGAACCTACCGAGGACTCAGGAACAAACAAATATGATACTGTAGATGAAAGCATTAATGAAAAACAACCTTTGGAAACAGTTCCATCGCAACCAAACGAAGTTTCTGACATGTTACAGGCGAAGGGACTTGCCCATATTAATTGATCAGCGTGCCAATGATAAACCCTATAAATCCAGCAATCAAAAAAAGAAGAACATATTTTACATAAAAGGAAGATGAAATGAAATTCATAGCCCATAGAAAGCTTGTATCAGGCGCATCAATTTTCTTAAATGCAAACGAAAATACTACATAGACTATAATAATACACAAAATAAGAGATAAAATGACTGCCATGAATATTCCCATTCCAGAATGGAAATAATTTATAAATCTGTTTTCAGCATTTTTACCCTGTACCAAATGTGTGTCTCGTATCGCATCACGATTACTCAAAACATCTTTTAAAACTTCTCCCGTAGATATATCCACTTGTATTTGTCCATTTACGATTGAATCTGGATCGACTTGAACGCATTGGTATGCGCCCACGTTATCTGTTCGTATATTAGGATCTATATTTAATTTTGCGAATGAAGCGTAATTCATTAAATCCGTTGTGCTCATGACATATTGTGTAAAGCTTTCCATGCTTGAAATAGTTCGGCTAATATTAGTTATACGATTCGTATATAACGGGCTCATTGACGCAGAGAATGAAACGCCGACTTTTGTAAGGATATTCTCCATAAGACTAGCACTTATAGATATCCCATTTACTGCAACAAAAACATTCATGTTTTGAGTGGGCGTATTCTTACCAATTGACTCCAAACATGTAGAATAATATGCAAATCGCGCTTTTTTATTTGTTGGAAAACACGATTGTAATGAAAAAGGACCAGAAGCTGAAGGATTTGTCAAGCCCTTCAGATAATTAATAGAAGCATTGGAACTTGTGCGAATAATTGGGATAACAAATAGTATATATGGTGTATTTGGACCTGATGTATCTATATCTTCATTACTAAACGTAATCACAATATCCTCCTTATTGTCTTTTTGTGCCGTGTTTGGAAGAATCCAGGCTGTATGAGATGCCTGTATGATTTGTACACGTGCGATTGTATAGTTCTTACGGTTGTAGCGGAGTGTGCTGAGATTTGTTTGTCCTGGTCCAACTTCATCTATTATACTGTTGTTTGTGAATTTGGGTGGTGTGCTTCTGGAAGCCCATTGAAAATCAATGATGATTGGTTCGCTCACAGTATCATACATGGTATCTGTAACAGTTAAACCCATTTGTATCGGAAATGATTTATTAGCATTTGTGTCACACTGCATAACTCTATCGTCATATGCCATTTTTAACACATTAAACAATCCCAGGGACATATGTAGGACCGTCAAACCGATAAATGGTCGCTGTCCCCCGCTGATTTGTGGGCGTGATTGTAACTACATCACGATCACCCAGTTCTTCGCAACCAATATCATCCTGACAATCTCGGCGATTGTAACGAATTGGGAGCTGGACAGGATTGTATGTGTCTGTCCGGGTATAATACTGGAATCTGTCAGATCTCGCGGTTGTTCGACGTCCGTAAAGTGGGAGAATTTGCCCATCATCTGTTTTTATGATTCCCATAGATTGATATGTCTCGGGAATACCTCTTGTTGGAACTCGTGGAAGTTTTCCATATATTTCCTCTGCATTTGGAATATCCGGTCGCGTAATCCAATGTCTTTCAGGTTTAGGAGCGCGCATATAACGATCGTCCTGTTCTACCTGGATTACTTGCGGCTGTAACAAAATGGGCTGGGACTCTTGTAAGCCTTGTAACTCTTGTAACCCTTTTGACTGGTATATATACCATACATATGCGCAAATACCTAGAACAGCAATACAGACTATAAAAAACATCGGTGTCATACAAAAAACTCCTGGGGGGCATTTTGTAGTGAACTTGGGCATTCTATTAACGTGTTAGAAGGCGGGGCCAGCTCCAGAAGCAATGCCATCCAGAGACGCACTATCCTTTGCATATAGCTCCGTGCCCTTCTCTGCAAGACTTACTTCTTCCGCTAGACGGTCCTGGCCTGTTTGTAAATAGGGATTGCTCATAGGATCGTGTTTGATTGATTCTCGTGGAGGGGGAACACTGTCTTCCGAAGGAGGATAAATGATCACACGGGCCTTGGCGGAGGCAGGAATACTTGCTTTAGGCACTCCATCTTTACCGATATGCTCTATTTCGATAAGGGGCATATTATCCAAAATAGTGGGAGATTCCAGAACTCCCGTAACGACACCCGTATGTTTAACAGAGCTGTTTAGAATATTATAATCAGCGGGAAGCTCCTGTTTAGGCTGTAAGGGTGCGGGCGTTTTGACTTCTTCTAGCCGGGTCTGTACATTTATAGGATCTCGCGCTTGAAATCCCTCTACACCTACAGGTTCCACCGTGCGCCTCATGCGAATAGCATCCATCAAGGGCGCGAACAATAAGACCGCCAAAAATGCCAGTTTGGATTTCGTGAGCGCAAATAAAATAGCTCCAAATCCGATCGTCATCATTGCGACTCCGAGGGGTTTCACATATAAAGTATATACTACTAGCGGTATAATAACAAATGGGGCATACTTTTCAAGTTCACGCATTGGATCCGTTCTCTAACGTGATGTGCCAAAATTAAGAACCCCGTAGAGCCGGTTCTTAAGGCCGGTAGCTTACAGACTTAATAGAGGAACAATAACCCTCTGTAGAATCCAGAACGAAATTCCGGCTCCAATTGATTTAAGAAGAAGTCCGACCATTGTGAGCTCTCCCGTTGATTTTACACTCCATGGAAGATAATGTGCAAAAAGGAAATTCACCACCGGCAAGCTAAATAGGAAGACTAAGATACTCACAAAAGATGCGACACGAATTTCGTCCATACTACGTGCGAGCCAGGATCGCTTGGGGGCAGGAGCTACAGGGCGTGGCTGTTGTGCTTGGTAATTGGATCCCCATTGGTCTCCCTGACTCGCCGCAACGGGCCCCGTCGTATTCATCATTTGCGCAAAATCCGCCGGAGTGGGCTGGCTGTTCCCAATCATATGGGCAGTAGCTGGCCCTGCATCCATTTGGCGAGGGGCAATCGTATTGGGATTCGGCGCCTGGATAACACCTTGATTCATTCCTCCTACCGCCGGAGGTGGCTGAATAGGAGGATTGGTGGGACCCGCCCCACCATTCATCTCATTGAGGATGTTTTGCACGAAATCTCCATCTCCTTGGGCCGGGGCTGTATCAAGTTCAGACAAAAGAGTGCTCATAGAGGTATTCTGAAGATTCATAGTAAAATGGTTTCACCGCACGAAACGCTGAAAGGGCTCTATAATCCCATGCTTCGGACATTCAACCGGCGTGGCGTCAAATCTATAACAGTCGTCCTTGATTTGATATGTGGAATCTTTTACTTCGTTGTAGGGAGGTGCTTTCTGGATATGACATTCGCTCCCTGTGCACAATGGCTTCAATACGGCCATACAACCAAGTCCCAGAATAAAACTAAATATCATACTGAATCTCTCCGTCCGAAGAAACTCAAACATCTCTGACATACGATGATATATCTATAAGCTCTTAGTAGATGTTGAAACATATACGCCTAATACCTTTTATTGTCGGTATATTCGTCGGTCTTGCTATGATATTTTATTATGAACCTGGTCGTAGAATAATCTATGAATATCCCCATCCACAGAACGTAAATGAACGTGTGTATCGGGATACGAACGGAATCTGCTATACATATTCAGCTAAGAAAGTGGACTGTGACTCAAACGAAGGGACTTTGCGACAATATCCTATACAGGCTTAAACCTCTTCGCATTAATAATTGCCCCCACTTTCGCCTTTGCCTGTTCTTCTTCGGTGATTACGGATTCCTTTGGTTTTGCATTCACGGCTGTTTCTTGTATGGCTCCTTCGCGGATCTGGGTTCGAACAGTTTCAAGCGCCACACCCACTGCGTTTTCCCCCTTCCACTTACTTGGATCAAGCACTCGGTTGTCTTTTTCTGCGAGCCCAATACCGGAAGGTCCCAATCTCAAATCAGCATACACAAGCGCATCCGTCCCAGTTTCCATAAGCTGCTCTTTTAGAGTCTCTGTTTGGCCATATATTTCCGTAAATATTTTCAGCCAGAGCCCCTTTGCATCGGCAGGTTCCCCCTTGATTGCCCGAGTCATTAGGCGAATCGTCCGAGCCGAACGCGTTTTGAGAATATTTTCCCGAAGATCCGCCATTCCGAGTTCCTTAGCTCTTTCAGCTTCATACGCTTGAAGAGCCGTGAAATACCGAGTTTCGCCCATTGTGAATTCCACGGGCCACATAGGGCTCAAAAAGCCATTCACATCAGAATCCGTATCAAAGAATATACGCGCCTTGCGTCCATCTTTGAGTTTCTGCCGGTAAACTAATTCGGAAACATCTTCTGCCTCTGTGTCTATGGTCGTATCCACTTTCGTATCTACAACATATTTTCCTTGATCATATTCCGGCTTGAAATCATAAAATGCCAGGCGCATCACATTCTTCTCAAAGGGGTCCCCGAATCCAAACAGTTTGCGATCTTCATAAGGCTGGTTCAAGATAATTTCACTGGTTGTCGGATTTACGATAGGAATGATATTACGAACTGCCGAGCGGATGGCGCTGAGGCGCGCATCCATCTCAGCTACGCGCTGATTGGCCGCCACCACCGCACGTATGGCACCCGTAGTTCGATACGACGTCCATGCCTCGCGCAGACCTACCATTTCACTTTCATATTTCTGCTGTAGATCTGCGAGAGTTTCTAGGCGATATTCTTCAAGAGCAGCCCGATCCGATGGCTCCAAGGGGAGAAATCGTTTCAATTGAATGTTGCCCGCAGGATCTTTTATTTCCAGATTTCCATCCGCCGTGAATGTGAAATTGACCGGATTCTCAGATCTCCCCGCGAAGAACTTGGAAATACTCTCACTCATTTTTTTGTCATACGGTTCCTTGGGAGCTTCTATGACAGGAACGACCACCGGTGCGGCAACTGGTTGCTCTTCTGTTTCTGCCATCTGGTCAATGGAAGGAAATACCTCTAGCCAGATATCCTCAGAAAAGATTAGAAAACACTCCAACCATCTTCACTATGCCCTCCGTATGACATTCGGGATTGTTCACGGTGTTCTTTTAACTCTGTGTAGCTTCGGTCTTGCTCTTCTTTTCCCATCACTCTTTGTGCTCGTTGGATGTATTATCACTCCCCTCATAAGTCTGTTATTAACGATGTTCTGTAATGGATGCCTTGAATATGTGTCACAATCTACTCTTACTGTGGCGCGTATTCTGAAAACGGCATGGATACCTCCTGTCGGAGTCTTCTGTGCGAACCTGCTTCTTCTACCGCTTGAAATGATGCCCTTTGGATTTACAGGGCCTATTCATATTCTTCTGATAACATCTATACTCGTGAATTTCGTGCTGACGATTCTTCTGCAAATTTATGCCGCAAAAGATATTCAAGAAGACATATCGTGATTAGCTTTCTAGATCGGCAGGAGGTTCCGTTCCTACATAAATATAGCGAGGTGCGCCCTTTTTCCGGGAAGCACTCGCATTCAGCTTATAAAATCCGGATTTTGCCGGATCCGCTGCTCCAGATACAGACAGCGGCATTACACTATTGTCCTTTATAATATGTGTGGCGGCTACTGTGGCTAGAACTGCCTCTCTCCCTTCAAACAGCCGGCATATTCCATAACTTACTACTGCCCATACAATACAAAACATCCAGAGAGGAAATAGGGTCGTATCTGCATGCCCCACGCCGAATTCTTTCCACCGTCCATCTGGATGGAACATGATAGCAGGTCGTAGATATAATAGAACGACTATACCAAACAGGTATAGAACCATGCTAAATAGAAGAACAGTCATCTCTGATGGTGGCATCGCTAAAAATTTAATAATCATCTGCGGCCATTTGCTCATTGTCGTAACCGGCCTCTGCGCCTACACCTCCTCCGCCGAAGGTATCCTCCATGAGAAGTTGCGCGGCACGGGCAGCAGCTTCTGGATCTATGGCGAAATCGCCCAGCCCCATCTCAATTCGTTGCTCGCGTTCTCGGTCATATTGATCCGGATCCAGAGTATACACGGCCTTTGTCCCACCCACCGCCCATGACCCCAGACCCAAGCGCTTCATCATCAAATCCGCCTTTTTTTCTTCGGGAGTCATCTTATTCTGACGAGTCGTAAATAGATCCTTCTCGGCCGCTGTGCGCCTGGAAATCAAATCGCGAATCTCATCTTCCGTGAGGTTGAGGCCTTCTACTTGGAGGCGACTGATACAGACTTCCAAAATATGAATAGGGACCCGCGCTGTAGCTTCTACCGCCCCCCCTGTTCCGCTCACTCCATCCGGTATTATATTTGGATTTATGAATTCTCCTAATACTCCAAGAATGAGGGAGGATACGAGATACACGGTTCCTCGCTCTCCTCCAGGAATGAGGGATGGCCGGATTTCGTTCTGAATCTTGCGGAGTAGGCTGGATAGCTGTCGTTGGGCCTGTTTCAACTTTATTTCTGCGTATCCCTTTACACTCTTTTTAAGAGGATACAAATATGCCAAATGCGATTCCAGTGCCGCGTTTACATCGTCCTGTGTATCTCTAGGGAGTCCATACGATTTCTGAACTTGTAGGCTTTCAGGCTTGAACCCCAGAATGAGGCGCTGAAAAGGAATAAGGAAATACGTTCTCACAGATTCTACCACTTGTGTTGGCGACTGTGCGAAGAGTTTCTCAATCGTTTTCACAATGCCCGCGCCCATACGAAGTTGCATATCGCCCATTACTTCTATCATGTGATCCGAGAGAGGGGCATATGCCTCCGCTATTTCCATATCACTTACCGTTTTTGTCATACGTGCCGCACGTGTAATAGTTTCAGAGAGAAGTATGAGACATCCTTCAAATGGCTCGGGTTCTAGAAATCGAGAAAGTAATGCCGTTCCAGTAGCTGGTTGTACATATTTCGGCATATCAACATGGAATCGTTTGTGGGTGGTATCTAACACCATTTCAAATGTGCTGCGATCTACAAGCACTTTCTGCGACTCAAGAGCAGATTTCCCTTTTGTAATTATAGAGTCCATTTCCGTTTGCCATTCTTTAAAGAGTTCTTTGATGAGGGGCGGAGCGGGGCTAACTATATATGGATTCTCTGGAAAAACGAATCCACAGTGGGCACATGTATTCGTATATCCAGGCTCATGTGGGAGACCTTTTCTGGGGCCATCATAGCAGATTTTTAGAAACACACGATAAAACAATTCTTCAGGGGGATCTGCGAGAAGTTTTGCCGGTCTTCTCGGCGTAAAGCGAAGAGTTATTTGGGAACATGCTTGCCCGCGCGGCGCAGACTTTACAGGGAGTTTGGGAAGCACCGATTCTTTGCCAGTCCAGAAATTGCGTGGTTCTCCTATAGGTGTATAGCAACAGGCCGTCTCGGAAAAGGGGGATCCGCGCACAAATGTCCCGTTTTCTCTGGCGAGCTTGTGCGACGTTTGAATCCAGGCACGAATAAGTTCAAGAGGTCCAGCAGCTTCTGGCACGACAATATTTTTCGTCGCATCTTCTGCTTTTATAAAATAGGGAACGGGTCTGAATCCTGCAGGAACATATTCGGGTATACTATCTGTCACCGTGTTTCTGCCATATATTTTCTCATAGTGGCTCCGTTTCACAGAAAGTAATTGTTGTACGATGGCCGTTTTTAATGAATCGGACACCATTTTCTGAATGCCAGCGGAAATCATTTCTAGCCGCTTTTTTTCGTTTGACACTGCCAAGAAACCGGTCAAGCTCCAGGGAGGCTCATTTGACTTTATATTCCCTATGGCGCAACTAATGTAATTGAGACCCGTTTTATCTTCCTCTTTACCAATAGGATATCCGGAAAATCCCGCCACACATCCAGGAATCTTGTAGCGTAGAATAAAATCGGGTATGTGCGTCTGAATTTCAATAAGAGAATGGGCCCCAACGGAGCATACAAGAATTCTGTTTATAAGAATATCATAATCTAATGGCTTTCCATCCCCCTTTCGCCCCTTTATCATTTTCGTATATTCTTCACGCGATGGCTGTTTCTGTATATCCGATTCTACACGCTCCACGATGCGTTTGAAACTGTCCATTTGCGCATAAATACCTAGGCGATCAAAAATCTGGCGCGCGGCCTTGTATATACTTGTTTGCATATCCGTGGCAAAGGCGGTATCATCCTCTGTAGGAGAATCCAATAACGTGGAGATTTCTTCTTGCGCGACTGCAGCGGCATTCACAAGTGCCGCGCGATTTGCCATGGGCCGGCCATTGTCGTCGAATTCCATCGTTTGATCAAACTCCACTTCGGAAATGGGCTGGCCGCAGTTTTTGCACATGAACTTTCCATGGAATACGCCCCCACTGAATTTCAAGAGGAGTTCTTTATGAAGAGAGTCCTTTTCTCGCGGATGAAGATATTCCTGGAGTTGTAGAAATTCATGGTAGCATAAAAGATTGTGCGTATTCCCCTTTGCCGAGACGGAACATTGAATCCAATTGTTCCGTGTGGGTCCACGGAAACGGGCGAGAAGGCGCGCCAAAAGCTGCATCCGTTCATCATCATTTTTCACTTTACGAACCGCTTCCAGGCTTTCCACATGTGGACACTGAATGGGCTGAGGAAGCTCACCCGCGTTCGATTTCTTTTCCGCTTTGAGAAGGGCTTGGCGAAGAGCTTCCAAGAACTGGTCGCGGACACAGCGATTTCTTTCTCGGGCCAATGGCGCAGGAATTCCTGCGAGAACTGTCACAAAAAGGTCATACATTTCTTTCGAAATGCCCGCCACCATGGCGAGATCATTTTCTTTATAGGCAGGAATACGCGATTTTATTTCCTCCATTCGCTTTTGAAGAAGCGGTTCCGAATCCAAATGAATCATAAATTCTTCGAGTGCTTCGCCCTGGAGAAAGGACACATTCTCTAAACGAAGTCCTGCGAGATTCTTTGCCGAATTGATTCGTTCCGTGGAGATGTGGTTTCTCAATAGCGCGAGATAGAGTTTGATCTTATCTATAAGAACTTCCTGTTGATCTACCGATAATTCTTTCTGCGCCATGCCCAAATTCTTTAATTGGATGAGTGCATCACCGAGGCCGCGAATGTAAATGGGCTGCACTTTCAGCCAATCTTCTATAGATATATTTCCCGAGGTATTCCCACCCTCTCCAATCGAAATGATTCCACCACCCACGGCCTCCTGAGGTATTCCTCCCAAATCTTTTAGTATTCTATGTATTGTCTTTTGAACCGATTTGCTAAACGCAATATCTTGTATAAGCATTCCCGAACGTGTGGAACCGAGATCTCGTTGCGCCTTTAGAGGAAATAATAGCTGCGTTATCAGAGTTCCATCGTCACCGGATTCGATACGCCGCAGAGGCTCTTTCTCTTTTAAACGCGTATTACGCGGACCAATTCCCTTCAATAGAGAAAGACGAACCTTCCCTATAGTGCTCATCGACGGCACTGAATCACCAAACTTTATCAGACCATCCACCACGGGTTTCTTCGCAGTATTGACAGGCGCCCGCAGAAATTCTTTATCTGCTTGAAATGTGATCTTCTCCCCTGGAGCTCCGTCGCTTATCCAGGATCGCAAATATCGCTTGAAGAAGGTTTCCCATCCTATAAACCACTGGGGTAAGGCATCAGGTGTTACAATTTGCCCGGTTGTCCCCCCCATCTGCGTGTCAATATACTCATTTGAATCATCAATCACATCCCGTAAATATTGGGCATCCACATCCACCTCTTGATTTTTGATAGGTTTTTCCATGTCCTCTTCCGATTTTTCAAGATATAGACTGCGGCTAGCCTCCAGCACCGGACGTGATAATGGAATATCTGTTTTATCCAATAGCTCAATGATTGTTTGATACGAAGTTAAATGTTTCCCCTCAGGTTCTCCTGTGCGAGAATACTTTACGAGTTCATTCCGTAAAAGTAGTAATTGCTCCACCAGACGCCGAATATCTCTTTGAACGGATGGACTCTTTTGAGAATGTATATTCACCATATCCAACAGATTCTGGAACATGTCATTTCGCTGAACAATATCAGGATAAATACGTTGAGTGCTGGGCCGTTCTACCAGACCAACATCCACTTCCTCGTCAATCTCGCCAAATACATTTTCCTCTACAGGTTCTGGCGGGACATCTGCGACCACTGCAGCTTGCTCAGCCGTTTGACGAGGTCGGAGAACTGCAAAATTCTCATCGAGAGGAATACCTATAAAGTTGAATTCTATCTTCTTTTCGCCCCCCGTTTCATCGGTAAGTGTTATAGTATCTTCTTTTTCATCCACCTCCTTGATTGTGTAGTTTATTCCAGGTTCCCCATGAATCCCAAACGTTTCGGCAATCTGTTCTACGTGCGCGTCAATTTGAGACACAAACGCTGGAACAGCACGCTTGGATGTTTGAAAAAAATTCGTGATCCCGAGAGCTGGATCTAGTTCCCCTTCAACAAGAGGAATTTCTATTAGTCTGTCGGAAGCACCCACAGGAAGAATACGAATCAAATCATCGTCCATGTAGTAGATTCGGCCTCGCGTCTTATCTAGACGGCCGCCTGTTATAAATACACCATCTCCTAATTGAAACTCTGGTGAACTATCTTCCATCCTATCGTCAAGTGAGCTTTTTCTAAACCAGCCCGCCTACGCGCGATAAAATTGACGATTTAAACGTTCGTCGCGGTATGTATATACAAATGTCTATTCGTGTAAACCATTTTGAGACTCTACGTCAGAGATTTCCAGTGTTTGAGGATTTACGTGCGCATTTAGAGTCTGAGGGTGTGGCATGGATACCGAGCGATGATACAAATGGTATTCTGGTAAGAGGAAAGGGCTTACACAATGAAATGTTTCGTTCTGTGGTGTGGGATGTGAATGCGAACTTGCCTGTATGTGTGGCCCCGTTCAAGGCGAAGGAGGGTCTGCCTCCTATAGGGACTCCACTGTCTTCTACCGAAAATTTCGTGGATGGCTTTATGATCAATGCGTGGGTTGGATCGGATGAAGTTCTACATGTAGCCACCCGGAAGAAGGTTGGTGGAACAAACAAGTTCTATAGTGACAAGACGTTTGGGGAGTTATTCACTGAGTGTGTCGCATCTACGCAATTGAAGACTCTCGATACATTAAAGGATGTATTGAATACTCTCCGCGTGGAGCAGGCGGCTACTTCTGCGTTTGTGAGCTTTGTGGCGCAGCATCCAGCGCATCTTATTGTGTCCCGAACCACGAGGGCCGGATTGAATGTGGTGCATGTAGGGACTGTTAGCGAGACTGGATATGTAAATCTTTCGGAGCGATCTACGAACTGGCCACATGCGTTTGCTCGTTTGCAAATCCCAAGCTACCCTACAAGAATCTTTCACACGGAGCAGGATGTGCATGAACTTCTACGGCGCACAAGTGTTGAGAAGGGTTGGAGGTGGCAGGGGCTCGTATTTAAGGACGGCCATGGAAATCGCTGGCGTCTTCGAACTCCTACTTATACGATGATGCGGGAGCTTCGTGGAGCAGAGGCCCTGCCCATCGATCGATTCTTCCGTCTTCGCGCATCGCGCCAAGTAATGGACTATTTGAAGCACTATTGGGAGGATCGTGACACTTTCTGGAGTTACGAGCAGGCTTTACGGAATAAGACCGCAGATGTATTCGCGGCCTATGTAGATGTTCACAAGGCCCATGCCGTGGCGTTTAAGGATCTTCCAAATGAGTTGAAGCCCGCCGTCTTCATGCTCCATGTATATTGGCGGGATCAGTTGCGTCCAAAGGGCTTCAAGGTTCGTGCGCAGAATGTAAATGAAGTTGTGAATTCCATGCGCAACTTTGAGAAACAGCGGCTCATGGAGGCGGCTCCTTATACACAAGTCTCTACGCATGATATGAATGATCTTCCAGACTTAATTCCAGTCATTTCAGAGACATCGTAGAGCAATATATGCTACTTCACACTATAAAAATATCACAGAGCGGTATTTTTATAAGGTGTGTAGGACCAGGGTTATTTACGTCGCCCGTTCAAAGAATACAGAAATGCGCCGACTCCCAAAGCTAGAATAAGAATAGGTGTATTCACCATGATAATACCACGAGTCTCAAGTTTTGTAGGAACATTACAGATAGAACAATTATCCTTATCGGTAATATCCGAATCCATTTCTTTAATTCCTATGGGACTCACAATTACATTCTTATGAGCCACTGTAAAAATTCTGCCGAGATCTCCTGCGAGACATGTATAGAGATCCACGTGCATATCCAGTGGGAACGCAGTTTCAAGAAGTTTTTCCACGCCTTTTTTGCTTATAAGATATCCAGTGGTGGCTGAGCAGGTATTTGTAATCCAGGGACCCAGATTCTTTTCTTTTACTGTGAGGGGATTCGGTTTTCCCTTATATTCATAATACCATTCGCTGGGCCTATTAAAAAACCAGACATCAGGGGCTTGAGGTAATAAGGTCGTTTCCTTCATTGCGCGGTGCAAATCCTCTACAAATCCGTCATATAGAAGAGCATCATCTTCTAGAATTATCGCATACTCTTCGGGGCGTTCCAAGAATTTTTTCCAGACATTCGTGTGACTCAGATAACAGCCCACACCACCGGCGGAATCTAGCTCTTCATGATCTCGCCGGATATGTTCTTTGACATTTCGCTTGGTTCGTAAGGAAATGCGGTCATCTTTTATAATATCAATGGATGAACCATTCACGCCTTCATACCGCTCAAACGTATAGTGCTTCATGAGTTCCTGGAGCTCGGGTTGCTTGGAAAAACGTTCCCAACGATCCGTGCGATGTTTCAGATTTATACAGTATACGTGGATTCCACCCTCCATGCTACTATACTCTTAGATACTTGCCGCCGACCATTGTGCCAACCAATCGGCAAACATTTGCGCGCAAGAACGTGCGGCTTTCGCAATCGCAGCTCGCGCATCCGTATCTTTACCAGATTCCACACCTACACGAAGAAGCATTTCATCTCGCAGAGGATGAGGAACCTTGTAGCCGACAAAGGTGATCTCATCCTTGTCCATCATATTTCTTTCCATCCACGTGCTCAAAAGATTTCCAAGAGTATGATCCTCCTTCTGGAATATAAAGTCGAATCCTTTCATACGAGCATCCGCCGGTCGCAGTTTTAGAGTTTCAGGTAGGTCTCCCGAATCTATAGAGGCATATACCAACAATTTCTTCTGTAGGACTTCAAGGGCGCGACCCACAATGTATTTGGGCTTCAACACACCTATACTCTCTACGACAAAGTCAAAGCTGAATGGCTCCCCACGCGCATCCATTTTGTAGCATCGCTGTATCTCCATGGTGGCAAACTCCCGCTCCAACTCGCCCTTTTTCGTAGAATTGGATTCAATCTCGGTCGGATTCACTTTCTTGTGGTTTGTGAGCCACGCAGTAAATAATTCCTTTTTTCTTTCCTCCGAGTCGTCACGTGTATATGCGTATGCACATCGGCTTGTCACGGGCATGAACCGGGAATTCTGGCGACCTGTGCCGACCGTAGCTTTTGCAGTGAATGCCAAGACTTCGGGTTCCTGTGTTCCCACGCGCCCTTTTAAAATGGCCAAGAGACTCGTATCATGCGTAACAGGGTCTGGGTGAAAGAACTGGACACTTGGAACCGGGAGAGGTTCTTCCTCTGGCCCGCGATTCTTGAAGACTTGAATATCGGATGCCACTATATCGCGCTGTTCTGTTGAATCGTGTGTAATATCCAACTTGAAGGTGTATTCTTCCGGATCCCAATCAAGCGGATTCTCCACGTGAATAGGAATCAAGCCAATACGATGTGCCAACATTTCATTGCTCATTGCTGTGCTGTTTTTAGTGATTGCCACATCCGTTGTTGAACCGTCCTCTGCTATATCGGATGCAATTGCGACGGTTTCCACATCTGTAATGATAGTTCGGCGCAGAGTGTTTGCATATGTAACATGGGTGGGTTCAAGGCGAAATCGTAGTGTGTTACGATCTTCCATAGAAAGATTCTTGAAGATGGATACCGGCTTTGCGGGTGCTGGAGCTGCGACGCGGCGTGATGACATTCCTACTTTGTAGGCTCT
Organism: Bacteroidota bacterium; assembly: GCA_009919265.1. Lineage (GTDB taxonomy): Bacteria > Bacteroidota > Ignavibacteria > Kapaibacteriales > UBA961 > UBA961. The sequence goes on from RGCF01000032.1 coordinate 17,941, forward strand.
TCAATTCGCGGCCTCAATTTTACCGTGATGCGCGTCTAAAATCCCCGGCATCTCTACAGCCAAAGAATAGTGGGGAACTACCCGAATGAGTCAACCAACCAATATTTGTTTCTACAGCAACAAATGCCAATGGTCCAAAGCATTTATTACAGAGCTCGCAAGAACACCGTGGAAGAGTGATTTTCGTTTTATATGTGTGGATCCGGGGCCTAATCGCCCACAATTGCCTGCCTGGTTGAAAAAGGTTCCCACCATTGTTATTTCTGGTGAATCAGAACCCCGAACAGATTCGGATGTTATGAATTGGCTGTATGAAAAACGGATGAAGGAGCCTACAACATCGCAGAATGGCGCCCCTTCTTCGCCAGAGGCAGAACCTTCGGCGTTTAGTATGTTTGAAAATGTGAGCTTTGCAAAAGGGTTCGGGTATAGTGGTATTGACGTCGACACGAGTTCGCAAGGATCGGGTGGAACTACCATTCCTGGGGCGTTTTCATTTCTAAATGGGGGTCCAGATGGGAGCATATCTCAGGGCGGATCTAACCAGGGTCCAGCTCCTCCTACGGCTTCTCAGCGCCGATCCAAAAAAGAGGAAATGTTTGATAAACAAATGGAAGCATATCAACGCGATAGAGATTTGAATATGCCCAAAGGAACTGGGCGGATATAATAGAATGAAAGGCAGGTCATCAAAGACTTCGTCACCTAGTATGCCAGAGCTCGGATTTTTAACGGGCGTCGTAAGCTCATGCCCATCAAACGATACCAGCATCTTTTGCCAGTTCTCACGCTTTGTCCAGGTTATAGGAATGATTATATTCTTGGTAGCGGTGTTATATATTATTTATGTATTCGCTTACCCCTACATTTTCAAAAGGTCAAGGCGGTAAAAGAATTTAAAGCATACTCGCATTCCCCTTGTAGGAGAGTATGAGTGCGCTAGGCTCGTTCAACGCACAACTTTTGCGTTTTTTCAAAGAGCTGAATGAAACATTCCCCGAGGAACGGGATATTCAATTGGCGGTGGAAGCTATTGAGGCTACTAAGAAAATCAACCCAAAAATGATTCTGGATCTCTTTTGGGAGAATGTCTATGTGGATCTGAATGAGGCCATTAAGCGCGAAGATGATGAATTTGTCATTTCGTATGCAAAGTCCAAAATTAGCAATAAATACAATGAAATATCCCCGGCTCTTCTAATCTTTGAGAAGCACTGGCCGACTATGACGGATGCAAATCACGCAGCTATATGGAATTATCTAAAGGTTCTTTGTATTCTGGCTGAGAAGGCTCGGGCGTCAAAGGTGCTGTTCTAACGTTATCCGCCACAGGAAGTATTACGTCTATATAATTGTTTTTATAGACGTAATATCCGCGCATAAGAAGTGCCAATATATCCAATAGAAGAAGTGCTCCATAATTTGTCATAAGAGTGGAATCCGCATTCATGAATGCATAGCTGAATGCGAATCCAGTTCCGAAGACAATAATCACTTTTTCTGGCACATTATACAAATTCGCATTTTTGTTTTTATAATTTGCATAGAGTTCGGGGATATAACATATAAAGAATAGGGCTGATGAAATATTCATTAAATAGTCATAATACATACAATATCATTACTTTTGGGTTATGAATTTTATTGGGCCAAATGACGCATAGGTGGCGTAAAGAACTTCACATATTGAATCAAAGATCTTACAAGATGAGTGCCTCTACCCTCCAACCCACGTTTGTGAAGAAGTATGATGAATTTATTGCAGATTTGCGAACTGCATTTCCGGAGATAGAGCTCGAACTCGCTTGTGCGGGTGCCCTGGAAGCATCTGTCAAGATGAATCGTTATTATAAGGAAGTATATGGAAAGCACGCAGAGGCAGGTGACGAGTATGTATGTCCTGGGCTGATTCTCCCAGGTGTTCAGATTGAGCCATCTCTTTGGGCTACGGTATCGGCAAAGACCAAGAAAAGTGTATACGATTATCTTTCTATTTTGGACTTGTGTGTGATGTATGCGAATGGGTTGAATGAAAACGACCCCGCATTCAAGGCATGGGCCGACAAGATTACCAAAGAGTGGCGTGCAAAGCTCGATCGGGTGGATTTTGATTCTCTTGCCGATAAATTTAAGGACATGTTTGGGAGTAGCGGGGCGATTCCAGCACTTCCTGAAAAGTTCCTAAAGGGAAAGTTGGCAAAGTTGGCGGAGGATTTGGTGAAGGAGTTTAAGCCTGAAGACTTTGGACTCCGGGCGGAGGATATGGCAAATATAGAAAAAGATCCTACTCGCGCATTTGAGATTCTTCTCGAGGCGGCCACGTCCAAGCCTGAAATTCTACAGAATGCCATGGAGCGTGTGGGTAGAAAGTTGAAAGATAAAATACAAAAAGGCCATTTGAAACCTGAGGATCTAGCGGCAGAGGCAGAGGAATTGATGAATGAGTTTCAATCCCACCCGGCCTTTTCAGAGATGATGAAATCATTTAAGAATGCATTTTCGTTTGAGGACCCTGATTTGGCGCGTGCGACGGGTAGGGAGGATAAGAGTCGTTTGGCAATTGTTAAGAACCGATTGCGTGCTAAGCTGGAGGCTAAGAAAGCCGCTGGAAAAAAGAACTAAATGACCGTCCAACACTATAGTATCCGTTATTAGAGGGTTTCGCCAGTATGAAGTTATATCCATTCTGCCAACCATATGTGTGGGAAAATGTGAAAGTGCTCCTGCAAACTGGATTCACGGTAAAAACACATAAGCACGGAAAGTGTGTCAGTGAATATGTAAATACTATATTTCTTATTTTTCTGAGTGGATTTGTTCTGGGTCTTATTGGTCATTTTGTATTGGGTATGCCTTTTGTAATGGCCGTTACGTTGGGCGCGGCTGCTCTTTATTCGATGCCGTTCATTTGGGAGCTGATTACAATGAATAAGGAGCGTGAGGGGTTTGCGGATGCAACGAATCTTGGACCTGTCGCGACAACTCCCGGTGATACCGATCCCACTGAAATATACGATGTTATCGGGGTGGGAGCCGCTCCCGCGACTGTTCCCAACTCAAAAAACCCGTTTATGAATGTTCTGGTGGATGAGATCAAGTATCACCCGACACGCCCTGCGGCAATGTCCGTTTCTGATCCGAGTATACAAGTCGGCTTGGATGATTTCTTCCGGACAGAATTCTATTCCGATCCTACGGATGTCTTTGGGCGTTCGCAGAGCCAGCGGCAGTTTATTACGATGCCGAGCACGAGTATTCCAAACGACCAGGCCTCTTACAAAGACTGGCTCTATAAGATATCTGGTAAAACGTGTAAAGAGGGTGGGCGAGAGTCATGTTTCCCCGGAACAGATGGTGGGGCACTTCCTTGGTTGAATGCAAATCCCGCCACAAATTGCGCTACTCTGCCGGCAGCTGCTAGAGTCAGTCTTGCTTGCCCTGATACTTGATCTGAAGTTTTGCCCCCTTATCGCATGAAAATTTGCGCAGAGTCTTCCCCCGAGTCTGGAGAACACTCTTCGTACATATTGCGATAGCCGCAGATTCCTTATTACGCTTAGGATTCGCATGAACTGTTCTACGAACTTTTTTCACGCATCTACAGAATTTGTTAGCAAGGGATTTGCTACGTGTGTGGGCCATTCTACTTATGAAGACGCATATTCTTTCCACCATTCAGAAAGCGAATGCAGGTCAATCGTCTCACTCATACGAAAGATGATTCGTGTGGAATTGAACAGTATTACAAACAATCTGTAGGTCCCGGCGCATATACCACGACCAACCTAGTCCCCAATGCCCGCGATGTGAATCCCCTGGCTGCGAAGGAGCTTCTTATGTATGCACGGGAGGGCTTCGGCTCTAATAACAAGCAGATTGATTCAGAATCCGTATTGAAAAACCAGCCCGAATTCAATAATAATCGCTGCAATATTCGCGCACAAGCTCGGCCTTTCTTGGGTGTTCCCTACATGGGTGGTGGGCGTGGAAACGCAGAAGTGGAGACTCTTCTGCTCCACTCCGAGCAGGTCCGTCAAGGAAAGGAATGCGGGACGGTCACGGAGCAACAATTTGACGGCATTTTTGTGCCACTCATTCCTACTGTGAAGCAAAATATCCAAAAGCCCGAGAATCTTATTCCCGAAATGGCATCTCCCGGTTGGATTCGCGGCGGGCTTCCTAGTCGGTCCTATATTCGGGATGTAAATTGCTAAGGCCACAGCTTTACTCCGGCCTTTACAGAATGGCATCACTATCGGAAGCATTTCCTGCTCCAAGTAGCGCAGCCCTTGAACGAAAAGAGAATCCACAGCGATACGATCAACTCCCCGAGTTCGTGCAGCATGTCAAAGAACGTAGGCACATTCTTGGACTTGTGGGAGGAAATGAAGTATCCCGTAGCGCTGGAAATGCCGTCGATCTAGAATCGGATTTACTGGGTATTACACGCCCTATTTCCGACTCTACGGCGCGTCATCATCTACCCCAAAAGAATCCTGAAGAAATTATGAGGGAAAATCCCAAAGCGAATATAACCATTCATGCGACCCCCGTGCCACTTCAACCATATCAGCTGTGGGCATATCCTGCCGTGATTGGCCCTACGCCATTGGAGAAGGAAACATGTTCTAGGCCCGAGAAATACTAACTAAGTGCCACACAAAGGGGGTTCTTAATTTTGGCACATCACGGTAGCAGGAGATGGCCTTATCAGTGAAACAACAGGCACTTACACGAGGAAAGTTTGATGATTTTCACCAAGTCGATGATATGCGTATCACATCGTATGCACTCCGCTATTATGTAAATCCTCCGGATGCTAATTGCCCATCCAGTTATCCGGTGAATGCGACCACGCGTATTCAGCAATCGGGTGCGAGCTGGCCTACGGGAAAGTGGAAAACCGATGTGGAATCCGATTTAAAAGGTATAAACAGATTCGGATCTCGTCTTCGCGTGGATGCAAAACTCTACAATCCGACTACGAATGTCATGAATACTACTCCTCTAGAAGCTCCTCCAGATGAAACGGTTCCAATGCTGTTTGAGCGTCTCGTGAATCCACCCTGCACATTAAGGGCTACTGGGTGGAATCGCTGGGAGAGTTTGCCACATCAACCGCAACTCACGTTTGAGACGCCGTTTGATTTTTTCATTCCTGCGAAATCACTGGATAAAGAGCGATATAAAACACATAGTGGGAGCGCTGCTGTATAATCACGACATGCACAATATAAGAACTCGCTTTAAGAGTTCTTATATTCGGCAGAATACTGTATTCGCTTCGCTAGTATTAAACGAATCAGAAGTAAGTAGTAGAGCATGGAAGCTGTGGGACTTTTTGCATTAGCAGGTCTCGGCTATTTAGTAACACGCCTTTCGGGGGTAAAAGATACAGAAGGCTTTGAATCCGCGGCACAACGTGGTCCGGACGGGGATCCACTCACAAAGGCTCCTCGTGGAGCTGGCCCTCAAGCTCCTCCCCAAGAACTTGATCTCATGTTTCAAACGGCAATGGGGGGGCCCGCACTTCCCAGTGAGCCAACCCCCGGTGTGCAAGGAACTCTTCTTAATTATTCGCCACCTGCCGTGCGAACAGTCTCTATGGACCCCTCTTTACAACCTAAGCCAGAACCTATTGAGTCTGCTACACCTACCGTTGCGATGAATCCCGCAGGAATTCAGGCACAACCAGCGTATATTGAGGGATTCGTTACGAGTGAATTGACAGGGGATCGGGTTCACAGTAGGGATTTTACTCATAATAATATGGTCCCCTTTTTCGGAGGGCGTGTCCGACAGAATGTTGCCGCACAGACAAATACGGGGATTCTCGATACATTCACTGGGTCGGGTGTCACCCAGATTAAGAAAAAGGAGATTGAGCCCATGTTTGACACGGCACGAGCTCCGTATGGGAATCCTTTTGGTATGGAGGATCAGACTGATTTCGTCCAGAGTCGTATCAACGATCCTAGGAGTCGGGCAGGAGAGAGACCGTTTGAGCCGGTGCGAGTAGCTCCTGGTGTGAATGAGGGATTCGCCGCTACGGGTAAGGGTGGATTCCAACAGTTTGAAGTGAATCAATACATGATTGACAATATTCGACGCACGGATGATCTGCGCACGAGTGATAATCCCAAAGAGACGTATAATCAGCCGGTGGTTCCTGGACAGCATTTTATTGGTATGGCGGCTCAAGAGTCAGGTGAGGTTCGTAAATATCGACCAGATACCTTTTATATTGATGAGACTGGGAAACGATTCTTTGTGACGAATGGGGAAGTGATTAAGGAGACTACACGCCCTATTCAGGTGTTGAAACATACCGCGCGCCCAGAAACGAACTCGGATGCGGTGGGACCTGCTACCGCACAAGAATTCGGCGAGTCTTACGTCACGGGATCGTATCGTGCTCCTATGGTTCAGCAATATGGTGGGGCGGGATATCGTAATGCGGATATGACAAGTTATACGTCATCGGATACGGATGCGCCAGAAGCTGATTACGGGCGATCAGGATATGAAGTGCGACCGAATGAGCGTAATGTGACGAGTGAGCGGACGATGGGCCTTAACATGGTTCCGGCAGAGGCAGGAGCGCTTACGGTTCATTATGATGATCCCAATAGACCTACACGGCGTCAAGAGACGGTTGGAAATATCCGCCAGACGGGAACACCAGTTGGATACGCGCAAGGGGCGCCGGCTATTACCGTGTGGGATCCGAATGATATCGCGAGAACCACTGTGCGAGAGGGAACAATCAACTGGAATTGGTTGGGTCAGGCGGCACCGGCGGCGGATGGAGCTACGCGACTCAAAGTATATGATCCTGAGGATATTGCTCGCCCGACACAAAAGTCTCAACTCACGAACAAGTCCGAATATTACGGCCCTTCCAACTCTGTCAATAAAGATTTCACTAGTCATGACGCGGCATATAATATGCGCTTGAACCCGAATAAACAGGAAATTGCACTGGGTCGCGACCCTATGCATGGAAATGGAGGGGCACTTGCTGTGTTTGATGGAAATATTCATCAGACTGCAAAACAGATTGACGCAGATATCATAAATGACAGGGCCAATGCTGTGAATCGTGTGGTAGGAATGCCAACGGGTGTTGGAGATATTGGCCAAGTACGTCCCCGAGTTCCTTTGAAGCTTGATGTCAGCAAACAGAGAAATACGCCCGAAATGGTATCAGCTGTGAATGCGAATCCATTGATGGCCTCTCAAAATTTGGCATATAATGCGGAACACGATGAGAAACTTTTACAGGAAATCTTGGCTACTATGTAGATGGGGGTAACAAGAAAAATAAAAAAAGGGGGGTGGTATGGGAAGCAGAGCCTGAACACTTGGGCTCTAAAACCGTTTCGTTTTTCTAGAAAGAAACCTGGGAAATCTGCGAACCCTGGGAATCTTACGAAATCTGGGAATCTTACGAAATCTGGGAATCTTACGAAATCTGGGAATGTAAATAAAATACTATTAGCAGAGTATTATACAAAAATATTTATAGAATTGAATATATTAAATAAAAGTAAAAGTAATAAGCTATGGAACAGCGAGGATGAACAAAAAACATTTTGTTCAGAAGTTTTTAACTATATTGATACATTACCTACGCTATATACATTTAAGATTACATATACGTATATTCTTGAGACTATCTTAAAAAATATAAAAGACATATTTGGTAATAATTATAAAAACCTAGAAGATTATAAAACAAATATGAAGGCGATGATAGAAAGTAAACAAAAATCTGCGAATGCGACTTCTACGAAATCTTTGGAATATAATATAACGTCGTTTCCAGGATATACATATATAAACCCAGAATGCGACGATCTCGACAAGTATATTATTGGTGCGAATGAGAATAGCACAAAGCCGGTGTCTTGGACTACCATAAATCGGATAAAATATTTCTTTAGACTTTTAGAGACAAACCCATTACCATTACCAATAGGTACAATGATAAAAAAAGAAATATCTATTGGAGATGCATTTATTCAACCTGGGCTTTCGGATGACTACAACTTTAATTTAAAAGATAATATGACAGAAGAAGAATGTATTCAAAATATAAACACGGAATTAGCCAAGTATAGTATTTATATGAATACTGGATGTGGAAAGTATGATTGTTTAATAATTTCATTTCTTATGGCTATTTCTACCGGATATCGCCACTTAGAAAGAGACGAACAATGTAAAATAGCAAACAAATTTAGAAGACATATATTTATAAATAAAATTAACTCACAAGAGTATAAAGGTGCCAATGATAAAAACCAA
>RGCF01000311.1 GCA_009919265.1 Bacteroidota bacterium
AACAGTTAGCAGGAAAAGATTTTGTTGTAGTTTCTGTTTGGGGTGGTAAGCATGAGATTTATACTGTCCAACTTGGTAAATGTTATTACAACGTACTTGGAAGCGATATTGTTTTAGCTATCCCCTAATAAATGGGCCAGCCGTTTTTTCCAGTTTTCACGTTTTCAAGGTATAATAGTTATGAAGTTCAATCACGAATTAACAGAAAACTCAGTAAAGTATAGTTCCAAAACTGGCTCACGAACCCGTGTGAGGATTCCAGTAGCAGGAACCAGACATATCGGCATCCAACCAGGCGACAAGGTTCATGTGACCGTCTTTCAGAACAAAGTGTCTATCAAGCCTTTGCGAAAAAAATACAGTTCAAAAGCACCATGGATTTACACCGTAGAAAAAGATGGTGCTATCCGAATTCCCGCTAACAAGTGGGGTTTGCGTACCCAAGGTTTGACCGTCACTTGCGACCAGCTCGAAGGAAATGTGACGGTGTTCTAACGATACGAGAGGGCAGGGTTGGGTTGTCCCTGTCCCAGACCCAAAGCGAGCATGGTATGTAAGGAGACCTTACATCGCCTCATTTGGTTGAGGTCATGAAACACTCGCTTATTCCCTAACAAGGGCGGCCAGCCAGTTTTTCCAGGTTTCACAATCTGAGAGTATAATAGATATGAGTAAAGATTTTAGCTGGGAGAGTGGCAAATGAAGTGGTTCCAAGAAATGTCCCAATTAGGTTGTCTTTGTAGTTTTTTATTTGGAATTTTGATATGTGTAGGGACTCTTTTAGTATTTGGTATTTATGCTGGGCTTCTATTACTAGCATCAATTGTGTTATCATTCTTGGTAATGATGTTTTTAGAGATTGAAAGAGAGACTGAAGATGAATATGACCAACGATAATCGCCTAGTAAAACGACATCTAACAAATGCAAATGAACGCACTGTGGCTGAAAAAATTCATAAAGATGGCAGAGAGGCTTACAAGAATGGGTTCAGATTGAGTGATAATCCATATGAAAAATGTAATGATATTTATTCATTAAAGCATGTAGCTTGGAAGAATTGGGGTAATGGATTTCGGTTTGCTTGGTGTGCAGAATGCCAAACTAACTTTGGCAAAGTAGTACCTTTTCGACACTGAGCCTATCCCCTAACAGGGTTTTCAGATTGTTTTTCCATTTTTCACAATCTGAGAGTATAATAGATATGAGTAACCCATTCGAACAAAGATTTTACAACGGAGACCCATCAAAAACATCCATTGAAGTATGCCGATATTTTGGCGAATCTCATGCTTCCTATGGTTGGCATAAACAACTAGACCCAAGATGGACAGCTGAGCAAACAAGGGCATACAATGAAGGGTATTATGCCATTAAGGAGATGGAAAAATTAACATAGTATTACAGTACAAAGTAGTAAGCAATAAGGCTGGAGAAGTAAAAACTTTTTACTTTGAATCATTCGAAGACGCTAAGCATTGGAAAATGATGTGCGAAAAATTAAGAGACATTTTCAAGGTGGAAGCAAAATACACATTAAGAAAAGTCAAAAATTAAGCCCCTCACAGGGTCTTCAGATTGTTTTTCCAGGTTTCACAATCTGAGCGTATAATAGATATGACCAAATCAGCAAAAGAATCACTCATAGTTATATCGGCACTTGCGGGCTTTCTTCCTCTCATGTTTGCTTTGGCTTGTATGCCATCGCATCCAGAAGCCGCCCTTTATTGGCTAAAAACAGCTATAACTTTTTCAATAGTGGCTCCGATTGTAGGATTTATTATTGACCGAGTGTGGAGAAAAATACAAAAATGACCATCTATCAAGAAATCAAAGAAACTGGCACAACTATCAAAAATTGGCAAAGCGACCTTTATATCCCAATTAACGAAGTTACTACCCCAATCGTTAATAAGTATAAGAAAGACCTCTACATCACTACTTTTACCAATCAAGTAGAAGGTGGTCAATGGTATGACATTGCTTTTGCTTATGACCCATATTGGGAAAGGATAGGCATGTAAGCCCCTAACAGGGCGGCCAGCAAATTTTTCCAGATTTCACAATCTGAGAGTATAATAGATGTAAGGACATTGAAAGAAGAATAAAAGAATCGCCCGAATAAAATATCGGACAATTGAAGCTCAGTATTCAAACAGGGAACTGGCTGGGCGTCCATCGGGGGCTGCTAGTATGCCCGACTAAGGTGGAGAGAAATTTGCGGGAAACAGTGTATGGCACACGAGTTTAAATTTGGTAGGCTTGCTGACCACCGAGGCGATTTTCTACTTTTCGATTAAAAAACAGTAGGGCGGACAACCTGCCTGACTACCACACCAAATAGAAACAGGATACGTACCATGAACAGAACCAGAGTAGTAATAACACAAGACCAATTGAACCAAGTCAAAAAGGCTATGCGTATTTGCATAGACAAGTACGGACTTTCTCACCCGTACATGAGCGAAATCGCTTGCTTACGTCAACACGTTTTTAATAAAGCACTAGAGGAGGTGCTTCCACAATACATCATAGGCACACTTCCAAGTGGTCACCTCAGTCACAAGAAAAACTTTTCCAATAAGTCTGTTTGGTACTTAATTACAGGCGACAATTACGACATAACGATACTTATGTATGTCAATACAAGCGGTGGCAAAATTAAGTACCAACTAAAACTTGGATGCTTGGGAGATTTAGTGGAAACAGGGGAATGGTTTGGGCAAGCGACATTTGCCCTTAGACATTCAGCAAACTGCATAGACCCAAAATAAGCCCCTAACAGGGCGGCCAGCAAATTTTTCCAGATTTCACAACACAAGAGTATAATAGATATGAGTAAAAAGAAAGCTACCTTGAAAAAGAAAATCACGATGAACGGTAAGACTTCTGTTGTAGAAGTGGCTTTGTTCCAGCCGTCTGGTCACCAATCCTATTCAGGCTTTGGTGTTCACAATAAGAACACTCGTAAATCTGAGCGACGCTCCAATCGTGCTGAAGCTCGCAACGTATCGCGAGGTGACTGGTAATGCGACCAGAAGATGATTTTGTTTACCCTCAGTTAGTGTTTAATTTCTTTGGAGATGATTATGAATATGGCGAGCCAGATTATGATGTTTCTGATGACAATTGGGCACTAGGCACTTTAGATTGTGATGTTTAGTGTATAATGTATAAAGATTGAGCCTCTCCATAGCTCAGCGGAATTTAGAGCAACTGCCTTCTATGCAGTGGGTCAGAGGTTCGAATCCTCTTGGGGAGGCTCAATCCCCTTCTTCCGCCGCCAGCCAGTTTTTCCAGTTTTCACAATCTGAGAGTATAATAGATATGGAAC
>RGCF01000312.1 GCA_009919265.1 Bacteroidota bacterium
GATCTGTGACAGAAATGGATATTATTTCACCATTATCATTAGATACTGCCACTGCTTCTGCGCCTTGACCATCACCCTCAATCGCAACAATAATATCGCCGTTGATATAGTCTACACCTGAATTGATTATGTCAATTCTATCAACGGTGCCACTTACTGCGGCACTTTCAACATCTTGCTGTGGCGTATTTGAATCGAGGCCGCCGAGTGAAACCGATGCGGCAGCTCCACTGCCACTGGAACTTTCAAAGTCGATATATGCAAAAGTATAACCATTACCAGCATTATCGATGGTAACATCAACAACCGAATCTCCTGACAGTACCGCAGTAGCAACTGCGCCCGCACCATCCCCATGAATTATAACCGTTGGTGGAGAAGTGTAACCAGAACCGCCGTCCGTTACAACGATATCATCTATTCTGCCATTGACATCATATAATGGAATACCAACACCAGACATTTTTCTTACGGGTATATAATCAGGAGTCAAGAATTTAATTCTATCTGCCGTTTCTACGCGGAATAGAAATTTCCAAACATAGCCATCCGCAGTTTGAAAAGCCGATGTTCCAGTTCCAACTGGTTGAACCGTGCTAAGAGAATCGTTATTATTGTCGATGCACTTATACACATTATATTCGTCTGTCATCACATAAAATTTTGCGTCTCGCAAAGATGTTGCATTAGATGCTGAAGTGTAGACTTCACCTGCTGGATTTTCAGGATCAATCAATTCTCCTAAGCGATCATCATAATGATCATAAACTTCATTAGCCTTCCAGTCATAGCGTTTTGCCATGAGAACTACGTCAGCCGAAGTGATGCGGCGCATCATCAATATATTTTTCCGAGAGGCATTTATATAAGAAACAGAATCTACTGGTGTTTCAACGCTTTCTTCGTCGTTCCACACCTGAGTTCTAGCGACATAGAAATAGAAAAAATCATTTTCATTTGCTATGTCGCGATAGAAACTTCTTGCTAGTTCTGTTCTGGCCTGATTGCACAGGAGAATTGGCACAGATAATACCTATTATTCTACAGTAACCGTCCAGGTAATTGTCATCGAGTCACCAGCAGCCTTGTTGATAACATCAAATGTAGTGCGGCAAAGCATGTCACCACCGGACGAAGCATTGAAAATACCAGCTTCAGTAACTGCGCCTGTGCCTGTACCAGCAGGGAACGAAGCTACATATGCTACCGAATTAGCGGTAACAGTTGTTGATGTAAGGGCAACGCGACCAAGCTGTGAGCCGAGCGAGGTATTACCAGCAGCAGGTGCTGTTGAACCTGAGCCGATTGCCATGTGAGACATTGCGGTCTTTGTCGTATCTTTCATACGAGATGCAATATATGCAAGACCAGCGTCAACTACAAGGTTAGTTGCGTCATACTGTTGCTTTAGGTCTCCATTTTCGTCACGAACAACGATTGATAGAACACCCTTTGCAGAAAGAAAATCTTTAATCATGTGTGAGGTACCTTCTTTTGTTAAAATGCGTATTCATTGCCGACATAAGCACCGGCGGAATATGAGTCAGACCAATAATCTTGTATATTTATAATCCCTGAATCGCTTGTTGTAGTAATATCAGATGTATTTTTATTGATATCGTTGTATATATGTTCCATGGTGTGGGTAGTATCCAGAGCGGAACTACCAGCAACATCAAGTTCGATATTTTCATTTACACCGTGTGGTATACTTTCACTTATAGTTTTATTGGCCGCAAGTGTGGTTGAATCCGATGTGGTTACATTATCTGAAACGTTTTTAGATATAGAAACATTAGCAATATCCGTGACGATAGGATCATCATTTGGAATCATAAACATCGGTGAAATCGAATTGATTGCATCCGAAGCATTTGCCGTGTCGCTCAAAACTTTTTGAATTACAACACTGTTTATTTGGTCAGATGAAGTGGCATTTTCTGATATATTTTTACCAGTTTCTAATACCATAATATCAACTGAATTGACCTTGATTTGATTTAGACCTGGCTGTTCAACATAATCCTCTGCAAAATATGCAGATACTGGGTCAAAAACATAATCACCAACTAATTCTAAATCATCTTGATATGTTATGAGTTTAGCAAAATCTACGGTATAATCTGTATCTCTATCGAATGGCTTTTGCGTTGCAACATCTGTTGTAGATTTTAGTGTGCCAAAGAGGATCGTTTCGTCCGTCGAAACAACGTCTGTTGGCTGTCTTACATAATCTACTATGATATCTGTTTCACGATTTAGATGGTCACTCGAAACGATTGAGTCCGTTGGATTTTTGCCAGATGTAATTACGGCATTATCAGAATTCGTTGTCTGATCCTGCATTGGCTTCGTTATTGATACCAAATAGTCCGTATTTCTGTCAAATGATTTTTGTGTCGCGGCATCAGAAAATTGTTTTATCAAATCTATTTCAAACACAAAAGTTTGAACGGAGGCAGTATCCATCAAGAATTCATATAGATGAATTTTCTCTTCGATCGGAGTAATGTGAATACCATAATTGACTTCTTCGTTTATTATAAGTTCGCCAAACACAGCCATACCCGCGGGATGAACAGTGTTTTTGACAACTTCCATCCAGTTTCTTGAAGATACACCAGAGCGAATTACATATGAATAATTTTGGTAATATTGATTGTCTTGGAGCTTATTCGCATCCGACAAGAATCCTCGCGAATCTTTATATCTACCAGTAGCCGTGTATTGAGAACCAGTTCTACAGGTTATCTCCAGTTCGCTTCCATTGGGCGAAGTAATAGTAGTGACAAACTGTTCTTTTTGGAATCCATAACCGGAGAAGGCAATAGCAATCTTAGTTGGTAGATTATTATCATCTACAGAAATTATTTTTACAGATGCTTTATTGTTTATACCAGCTTGAACATAATCTTCTGCAAAATAACCCGTGAACGCATATTCACCAACACTACCAGATTCAAAAATTTCATAGATTGTGTTTTCTTTGAATCCATAATTTGTTTCACCGGACGCCAAAGTTTGGCCAGATATTGTAACTTGACTTAGAATTCTCAGCAAATTTCCATAATTTATGAAGGGTGTTTCTTTAGAAGAAATTATAGTCAACACAGAAGATACATCGAATTCAATTGCAGGTAATGTTACCGTTGGCGAAAATGCGATTGATGCAGATTCACCAAAATTGAATAGTTCGGTACCCCATTGATATTCTACAATAAATTTCCAGTAGTCATAAAGACCTGTGTTGTCTATGGCAGCATCAACAACTTTATATAAGAATTGTTTGTCATTTGAAAATATTGTAAAATATCCGGTATCTCCAGCATC
>RGCF01000313.1 GCA_009919265.1 Bacteroidota bacterium
GGATATGATTGTATGATACTATTAAATGTGGATGGTTCTATGAAAAATAACATTGAGCCATATTTTCTAACTCTCATAACTCTATCTATTTGAGCACCACTTGAAGTATAATCACTTACCACCACGGTTTTAAAGTCATCTTCTATATTTAATTTACAAGTATTTTCATCCGCTGATGATCTAGAATATGTATAATTAAACCAAGAGTTTAATGTGCCAGTCTTTAAAGCGCCCTTTAGAATAGCTCTTCTTAAATCAATTATGTAGAGTTGGCCGGAAGTTCCATATGTTATATCAAGTATACTACTATCATCAACATAAGTTATGTCACAATTTAGAACATTCCCTCCAACAGACCAGCTGGGATCAGTTGACTTAGGTGCGTTTTCGCTCAAACATTGCGGAGGACAATTAACATATCCGGGTGATATGCCCGCAGACACAATTTTTACACGTGGAACTAGAGATGGTTTTATTGCTTTACAAATGGCACCGCCAGTTCCTATATTTCTCTCAATCAGCCCACCCACGCGTTTTATGTCTGTTACACCATTTCCGTAAGATCCTCCAAACTTAGCAGGGTCATATTTCCATGTTTCTTGTAATAAAGGTAATGCCAAAGAGGATTGCTGTGTAAGTATAAATTTATTCGTGCTATCTGATACAAATCCCCAATGATGCCATTGGGGGCGTTTTAGAAATGGGTTTGTATTATTAAATTCATTTGTTATATCAGTTTTTGTAGCCAATGTTCCACCCATTTCCTCACAAGCTGCCTGCGCTGCGGCAAGAGTTGCAAAACTGCTGCTATCACCTATCAACATTAATTCTGTTAATTGTGTTCTTCCTGCTATAGTGTGTTCACCTTGGCCAGTAGTATTACCCGCTAAGAGATTTTGAGCGGCAGCCGCATCTGCTAGATCCGTTTCGGATGAATCATATGTGTTTTCCCCCGTTAAATCTAATTGATCATTTATACTATATGATCTTTTCATAGGATTTGTGTTGGTAATATCTGTAGGGGGGTTGCTTGTAGTTGAAACAATTGTTGAAGTCCATGTGCTTGTGTCTTTTGGGTCAGGAATATTGTATCCGTTCAGTTTGTCTTCTGGCGTGGCTATATAGACATTCGCACTATCTCCTGCAAATGGATCACTCATAACAGCTTTTGTAGTAGACATAATAATATTAAGAGTATGTATGGATCCATCATCATATTGTGTTTTAGTAGTATCTAAAATTGTATTGCCACTTGCATCTGTAGTAAATGCTGAAAATGTACTTGCACTAGATATATTGTGCTCTTTATACATTTTGATGGTTTGCTCTCTATTAAAACTTCCTGGAAGTTGGTTCAATGCATTTACAGATCGTAATAAAATATTTTGATTCGCTAACCATTGAGGTGTTTGATATCCATTCAGCTTTATTCCAATATTATTTCCAGGAGCGACTATTTTAGTATCCAGTGTGATTCTACGCCCATTCACTGCTGTGATTCTGGTATTAGCCTGTATAGGATAGATTCTTTCAGGAGTTCCTTTTGTATCATTTGTATACGTGGGCATATTCCATGAAGCGCTATATGTGGTTCCATTCCATGTCCCACCTTCATTAAACGCTAATATATTTGGAGTATTTTGTGGTGGTTTGACGCCGTAGCAAACTGTATGATGTTTCCCATCTTTTGACCAATTTCCTAAGGTGATAGTCGTATTACTTTGATTACAAGTTCCTATTTGATTGGGGTATCCGCCTACACCCGTATTCACGGCACTAGCCACATCATCTGCTAACCACCCAGCAGCGCACCAACCAGCTCCTTTTGCTTGTGCATCTTTTAATTGTTCCACCGTCGCAAGAGTTGCTCCATACGACGTACATTTTGTTTCAGCCTCTGCTCTAGTATATGATCCAACTGCCATATATACTTCTTTTTCTCCAGTATATGTTTTATATACAGTAACTACATTAGATGAAAAAATAGTCTGACCAACTATAGGCATCGCACCTGATATAACAGATATTTCATTCGAATTTGCAGCCCATGTTCCAAAAATATTCCACCCTAGCGATTTTTTACTATTATTAGCATTTGCCATTTGTACATATGCCTTGGCAGCTTGCTGGTCTGTCAATCCATACGATGTAAGAACTGTGCCTGGATTGCTTTGAATACCCCTGTATACTCTTAAGGCAATTTGGCCATTCATACCACCTAAAATAATGGGGTCGAGAATAGGTTTTTCAGCATCTGTAGTTCCTGTTGGATATAGTATAGCTGGATTCGCAACGCATGAACCAGTTGTAGGAACATCCGTTGCATTTCTATAGATACGAAAACGGACTCCTATAATTCTAGGAATATTTTGCCAGGCTGCATTCCCTATAAGGCCCACGTGGAGTGAATCATTCGCATCTCCTCGCCCTATATATCGTATTTTCGTAATCATGTATACTTGTCCTAAATCAACTTCCCATACCACCGTATTTCGATCATTGCTTTGTGAAAAAAATATATTACGCCCATATCGTATTTGTCCCGGAAAATCTCCCACGAATTTCCCTTGTAGATTAGGATTATCCGTGTATTGTGAGTTACTTACCGATGACACCGCTTTTCCTTTCAAAATATTTGTTCCAGTTTCATCAAAGATTTCTAAGGAGCTTATTCCTACCCACCCATCTCCTTCCGTGGCAGGTGGAAAGATTTTCACATATCTTCCATATGTATTAAAGAGAAGTGTCTGATCTAATTGATTTGTGGGAAGTGGCTTTTCAGTAATGAGACAATAGGGTGTATTCTCCGTACATCTATTACCACTTGGCCCACACCCTGTCATAAGAACAAACTGTTCCGTTTTTTTTCTATACAGCCCAAGTATGTATACGCTGAAAAGATATAAACATATAGATACGATAATTGTAGTAATAAAATGCTTAGATAGTAACTGTTTTTGTATGTTTGATGGAAGTATACAAAACCCCCCTAACAAAATAAATAGACATATAATTCCCTCTTCCCACATACCTAATAAGTATAGCGACTCTTTATTGATATAAAGTGTGCGCAGTCTACTGTTTAACAATGGGCATGTCATAGAATTCTATCGGATAGATTGAGAACTTCACGTAGACCGGATATTTCATGTTTATAATATATGAGAAGAGTGAACACAATTGCGTGAACCACCGTAGCTAATAATGACGTTTCACCGGAAAAAAAGAGCCCCTTGGTTCCGGGAGGGATTGTAAATAAGACTCCAGGAGATAGAAGAACAAACAGAAGAATGGTGCCGAGCATGTATTCTATACCGCTTCATTATTTA
>RGCF01000314.1 GCA_009919265.1 Bacteroidota bacterium
TCAGCAATCCATATTTGTATAGGTTGACCATTGGCTGGATTCACTGCAAAAGCACCTGTATTCACACCGGTTTTTTCTTTTGACAATTCTGTTCTTTCCAAATCACTTTTCAATGATGCGGCAAGACGATATTCTTCCACTGCATTTTTTTGTTCAGAGATTGTGATGATGTCAACCAAAGGATGTTCCGGTGCAAGTACTAGGTATGTTGCGCCAAAAATGGTATCGGGTCTTGTTGTAAATACACTCACAGAAGACTGTTCATTAATGTTGAATGTGACTTCAGCACCTTCTGATTTTCCAATCCAGTGTTTTTGCATTTCTTTTGTTGATGCCGGCCATTCAACCAATTCCAAATCTTGCAATAAGCGTTCTGCATATTTGGTGATGCGAATCATCCATTGGCGCATCGGGCGTCTTTCGACTGTATATCCTTTTTCTTTCCATTCATCCACTTCTTCATTGGCTAGAACTGTTCCCAATGCCTCACACCAATTGACAGGTATATTTGCAGTATATGCGAGACGATGAGCATCTATATATGCTTCGATTTCAGCTGGATTTGTAATATCTGCGGGGACTGGCAATTCATCGATTGGACGCGCCTTTTCGGATGTTTCATCATACCAAGAATTATAAATCTTGAGAAACATCACTTGTGTCCATTTATAATATCCCGGTTCGGTGGTATTCACCGAGCGATTCCAATCATATCCAAGTCCAAGAAGATTTAATTGTCTTTTGAAATTCTCAATATTCTCTGCTGTGGCTATTGCAGGATGAATGCCGGTCACCATGGAATAGCGTTCAGTTGGTAAACCAAATGCATCAAATCCCATTGGATGCAATACATTAAAACCACGAAGTGTTTTATATCGAGCAATGATATCGGTAGCAGTATATCCCTCGGGATGCCCTATATGCAATCCTGCACCACTGGGATATGGAAACATGTCAAGGACATAATATTTGGGTTTTGAAAAATCTTCAGTCACAGCATATACATTATGCTCTGCCCAATATTGCTGCCATTTTGATTCTATTTCTGTAAAAGGATAGGATGCCATGTGGTTTCCGATGATGATTGAGTTTATGCTTCCAGTGATTGCAATGCACACATGGAAGCATAGATACCGCCGAGAGCCACTAATTCATGATGCTTGCCTGATTCCACAATGCGTCCTTGATCAAACACATATATGCAATCTGCATCAATGATTGTTGAAAGTCGATGCGCGATGATCAGTGCGGTTCTATTATTCAATACATCGGCAATTGCCTCTTGTACTAACTTTTCCGATTCTGCATCGAGTGCGGAAGTAGCCTCGTCAAAAATAAGGATTTCGGGTCTGCGAGCAAGAGCTCGCGCTATTGCTATGCGTTGTCTTTGTCCACCTGATAACAAAACGCCGCGATCACCGATATATGTATCATAGCCATTTGGCAATGCTTCGATAAAGCCATGTGCATGAGCAATCTTTGCTGATTCTACGATTTCCTCTCGAGAAGCACTGGATCCAAAGGCAATATTGTTTGCTATCGTATCATTGAATAAAAAAGAATCTTGTGATACAATGCCAAATAATGATCGATATGATGCAAGTGAAAATTGTTGAATGGATTGATCATCAATTGTAATGGTGCCGGAAGAAGGATCATATAATCGTATGATCAAATCACCCATGGTGGATTTTCCGGAGCCACTTTGCCCAACCAATGCAATCTTCTGACCTTTCTTCATTGTGATGTGTACATTGCTAACTACAGTCTTTGTTTCATCATAAGAAAAGGATACATCATTGAATGTAATCTCTTTTTCAAATACAGTGCATTGCTTTGATCCATCTTTAACTGATGGTGCATTGTCCATCACTGTGAAAATACTTTGTGCGGCAACCAATCCTTTTTGAATTGTTGCAGGTGTGCTTGTGAGTTGTGCAATGGGCGCCATGATGCTGAACAATGCAAATAAGAAAGTCATGAGTTCATGTGCTTTCATCTTTCCAGCATATACTTCATTCCCACCAATGAATAACACTGCACATAGTGAAATGATGGCAAGCATTTCATTGATGGCTGGAACAAGATCAACCACTTTTTGATTTTTAACAGAAGTCCTCACATACTTTCTAGTTTCCTCATGAAAAATAGCACTTGCCTTTATCTCACTGCTTGTTGTTTTAACCAATCGTATTCCACTGAGAAACTCTTGAAAGACATGTGTGAGATGAGCAATTGCATCCTGCATGCGTAGTGCATATTTTCTTATCGGTGCAGTGGTGAATCGTATCAACAAAAAACTTCCAATGCTTGTACTGAACGCAATCATCGTGAGAAATGGAGAATACGTAATGAGTACGATGAGAAACAGTATGATTTCTATGGGTTGTCTGAACAATGAATAAAACAATGGAGTAATTGTGCTATTCATGATGCTCACGGAATTGAACATGAGCGAAATTCCATCGCCTACTTTTGTTTTGTTGAAATACTCAATTGACTGACCAACCATTTTGGTGAATAACTGATCACGGATGGATTTGATTACTCCCTCTCCCAAGCGAGTATTGACATTATTCCCAAGATATTTTGCAAGATTCTTGAGTGCAAATAATATTATGATGAGCAGTCCAAGTTTGAATAGTGTTTCTGAGTGATGTTCCCCTTGAACGAAAGTGATCACATTGCTAAAAAACCATTCTTTCAATTGCAATGAAACATCTTCGGAGCTTGCTTGTTTTGCTTGCATCGATGAAGGGTCAAACAATGCCTGCAGGACAGGTTGAATCACGATGATTGTCACTGTGCTCAAAATTGAGAACAGTGTATTTAGTACAATCGACAATACAAGCAAGAGCTTGAATTGTTTGAGATAACCGAGTACTCGAAAGAGTAATTTCACGAATAATCCGTGTTAATGTCTGAAATGTCTCATACCTGTGAGCATCATTGTCACATGGTGTTCATTTGCTGCCGCGATTACTTCTGCATCTCGTACAGATCCACCCGGCTGTATGACGGCTGTTGCTCCTGCTTCAATTGCTTGCAACATTCCATCTGCAAAAGGGAAGAATGCATCGGATGCAACCGCGCAACCTTTGAGATCGATGCCTGCATCTTGTGCTTTTTTTACGGCAATGCGTGCTGAATCGAGTCTGGACATTTGTCCTGCTCCAATTGCAAGGGTGCGATCAGACGAAGCATAGACAATTGCATTGGATTTTACATGCTTTGCAATTCGCCAAGCAAAGTCCATTGCTTTTGATTCTTCATCTGTTGGCTTGCGATCAGTTACGATTT
>RGCF01000315.1 GCA_009919265.1 Bacteroidota bacterium
AA
Organism: Bacteroidota bacterium; assembly: GCA_009919265.1. Lineage (GTDB taxonomy): Bacteria > Bacteroidota > Ignavibacteria > Kapaibacteriales > UBA961 > UBA961. The sequence goes on from RGCF01000315.1 coordinate 3, forward strand.
AATTAAGACATCACCTAGGATTGGGCGCTTGAGAGGCAATATTTTTCATTTATGGCATGGTGACTCCAAGCGTTACAAGGGTAATAAGAGCAAAAAGTTGATATTCAAGGGTGTAAAGGATATCAGAGACGTGCTTTCTAAGAGCAGAAATGGTCTTTTTACCCTGAAAAATCGGACTTTACGCAAGAAGTTCCGCAAGTACTTCTTGAATAGAGATGATGATGGTGTGGAGGAGGAAGACATTCGCAATATCCCCAAATAATTTATTTTCGCGTATTACGTCTACTGCGCTTACTGCGCTTACTGCGCTTATTACGTCTAGTGCGCTTACCACCATTTAACTTATTACCTGGTGGTACATTACTCGGTCCTGGCATTCTCTACTCTGTCTAAAGAATATGGCTAACATATACATCAGATGGAACAGATTACCTTGCCAGTCAGCCTAGGAGAGGCAATGGATAAACTTACGATTTTAGATATTAAGATGAAGAAAATATCTGATTCTCGTCGCGCCGATGTGAAGAATGAGTATGACATATTATATGATAGATTGCGTAAGTATGTAGAGGAGTATGCATATCATTATAAGGCTCTTTATAACATTAATTTGAGTCTCTGGGAACTCCAGGATAAGTTTCATGGTAAGGATGTAACAGCAGAAAAGGCTGGTAGTATTTGTAAGATTATCCTCCTTGAGAATGATCGTAGATACAGAGTGAAGGCTAAAATCAATATTATGGCCAAATCGGTTTTGAGGGAACAAAAGGGGTATGCCTTGAAGCGTGTGGTTCTGTATAGCCACTTGGGACTTGGTGACATGTATTGGATGAACGGGGCTGTAAGATATCTAGCGACAGAATATGATGAAGTGCTAGTGATTTGTAAGGCGAAGTATCGACTGAATGCCGAGGCAATGTATGCAGATGACCCGTCTATTAAACTTTTTATAATCAATGATGATGTAGATTTACACCCTTGGCATGTGAAGCAGAATATGTTTTCTGAAAATGGGTATAAGATTCTTGGTTGTGGGTGGTTTTCTGGTAAGCAGCAGCCCGAAGTGTATAATTTACCACAATCCTTCTATGAGGATATTGGTTTATCACATGATATACGGACTGCATATTTTTATGTGCCTAGGACCAAGGAAGCGAAGGACTTGGCAAAATGTATTCATGATTCAGGTAGGCCATATATTCTTATTCACGAGGAATCTTCCGTACAGAAACTACCGATCACCGCACTTGTAAAGGGGGGGTCTGATTCTAATACACTTATACTGGATTTCAATAAAAACCCGTATGATAGGGAGTTGAACCCAGTTGAATGGGGGTTGGCTGAGAATGTAATTGGAAAACCTCTTGTTGATTATACTTATTTGATAGAAGGTGCCACGGAACTTCATATGATTGAATCATCCATATATTGTCTGGCATCTCAGTTAGATTTAAGCAATGTGACAAAAAAAGTTTGTTATGCGCCTTGGGGGGATAATGCTGAGCGCCTAGGAGTGTTTACTACTGGACCAGTATTGAATTCTACTGAGTCGGTGTAGGATTATTTCTCAGATTTACTAACGTATTTGCTGTAGCCTCCAGTTTGGCCGCATCCTTTTCCATCTTAGCCTTTTCTTGTTTTTTAACACTTGGGGAGAATGGGTATGTGGTACCCCAGTCACTTGTATATTGGGGCACGGAGAGTTTGAGGCGTTCATTAATCTTGGCGAGTAATTCGTTGACATAGATGCGGAGTGCGTCAATCTCATCAAGGACACTCTTCTTCTTTACTATGTCTTTTTCGGAAATCATGCGTCTAATGAGGTCACTACCTCCTTGAATAAGGACCTCATAGGCACGCCTTTGTGCGCGGTCCTTCTCACGTTTCTTCTCACGCTTCTGGACCTCCAATTTCATAGCGTCGGCTGTAATATTTCCAAGCAGATACTGAATACGCAATTCTTCATTATCTGCCTGATTGAAGACATTATGTAGCCTCTCCATATCCACATGTTGTGTGTGGTTTATCAGCCTGTGGAAATTGTAGGCAATGGATCCCTCCTTTGTAGTAAGTCCAATTATACCGGTACGGACTTCATGGTATGTAGGAATACCGCCACAGGCTACGTCTCCTGCCACACGGGGGGCGACACCACCATTCTGCTTCCTTTGCCACTCATAGAAGTGGGGATTATGGACTACACCCGTCTCCTTATGGCCTGTACGCCATGAGAAGGCAGTGTGACATTGAGGGCACCACATCTGGTCACAACCCTCAATCTTACTAATGACCACCGCACATCCAGGGCATGGGCGACTATCTTTCGCCAAGAGTTTCGCAGTGGCAACATTCTCGGGCTTACACTCGTGGGGTGCGTCACGATTCTCTCCTTTGATTTCATGGCATTCTGGGCATGCCCACTTGGAACACAGACCACACTTCCACGCAGTACTGAGAAAGCCGCGACATTCTCCATCTGGACATTTGCGGATGAAATTGACTTCGGCCTTATCCTTCTTACCCTTTCCTGTGCGAAGAGTGCGAATCTCGTATTGGACTTGATTACGGAGACCGTAAATAGTGGTAATCTTTTTATTTATCTCATTGGATTGTGCGTAGAGTTCTTTGAGTTGCATATCAAAGGGTGGAAGCATTTCCCGCTCTATCTTCTCGGCCTCACGAATCTGCTCAGCCCTGTGTTGAGTGGCGGGCATCAGAGCAATCTCTCGGTCTAACAGGATGTTTTCACGATGTTTCTTATAGTCATTCATGCGATATGTGGCAGTAAGATTATCGTCAATGAACTCGCGCTCCCATACCTTCTTACAATGCATACAGTGAGGGTCATTTGTGGTGGAGGTGAGAAAGGTCTGGATACAGCGACGACATGAGGATTCCTGACAGAAACAGCATTTGACCTCTGTATTTGCCACCTTGTTGTATGCCTCACAACAGATGCCACATGTTGGCTTAGCCTCTAGAGTATTTGTACTAGTGGTGGGTGTGACAATGATATTTTCAGGCCGTGTAGTGGTGCTAGTTGTGCTCTTTTTCTTATAAACACGCTTCATTTTGTGTAGATACACGAGGGCGGTATACCAGTTCAATTTTAACAGGTGTGTTGGTTTAGACCCGTATTACTATTGCCCCGTCGCTTTAGTCCACCAATAGGGTTTATTTACGATATATATAAACCGTGTTCGAGACCCGTTCTGTAATCTAGGAAATGTGGCATCAAGTTTATCTTTACGATCCTTATATATCTTGATTTTCTCCTTTGCCTCTTCCTCTGTATAG
>RGCF01000316.1 GCA_009919265.1 Bacteroidota bacterium
AATTAGATAATTCTAATAATTCAATGACATCTTTTGTCGTATACCCAGATACACCTAAATTAATAGGAGTATATCTTTCAAAATGTTGTTTAAAAATAGTAGGGTCCCACCATTGGGTTATTGAATCTCCTAAGAATACAATCATCTAATCTATTATATAAAATTGAATGGGAATTTCTACTTTAATAGTATACACTGTATTTGTATATATGGATACTCTTATTTCAAGACTTACTAAAGCCAATGACGCCTATCGTAATGGACAATCCCTCTTGATGACGGATGATGAATATGACAATGGACTTGAGCAACTCAAGAAGTTCCAACCTAACCATCCATTGCTCAACCAAGTTCGTGCTGCACCTTCATCTGATAATGGAAAAATAGTTCGAATGCCATTCTATCTGGGTTCCCTGGACAAGGCAAAAACGTCTGAAGAACTTGGTAAATGGACAAGTAAACATAAGGGCCCCTATGTTGTATCTGAGAAACTCGATGGTATCTCAGGTTTGTGGAACCCCCGTGATAGTAGATTGTATTTGTCTGGAGATGACAATATGGGTGTAGACGTCTCACCCTGGCTCCAATACATTTCTTTGAGCCCAACGACCCTTACAGAAACAATTCCAGATAATGTCTGGATCCGAGGCGAGCTTATCATGCCTAGAAAATTAGTGCCTCAAGGCAAGCTTGGTCGATCGATTATTAATGGTATCTTTCACCAGAAGATCCCAAATCCCGTAGAAGCTAAGAAAGTTCGCTTTGTAGGATATGAAATTATTGGAATGAATCCAGATCTCTCAGTTCAACAACAAATGGCCTGGTTAGATAATTGGAATATCTGGATTCCATGGTATCTTATGCAGACTGAACTTTCTACTGCAGATACTTTATCTAGTATGTTAATGATTCGTAGAACTGATTCGGAGTATGACATGGATGGTCTAGTTATAAAAACAAATAGACCTATTGTGCCCCGTGTTCTTAAAGGAAATCCAAAGGATGCAGTTGCATGGAAGCCACCTAATGGGGAATCTAAGATTTCCAAGGTACTCCTAGTGGAATGGAATGCATCTGCAACAGGAAAGCTTGTGCCCAGAGTTCAGATTGAGCCTGTTCACTTAGGTGGTTCAACTATCCAGTATGTCACGGGTGTCAATGCTAGAAGGATAGTAGATTGGAAGATTGGCCCAGGGGCTCATGTTATTATTCGTAAAGGTGGAGATGTTATTCCACTTATTGAATCGGTAGAAGTCCCTGCTACAGTCTCATATCCTCCAGAGGGCACGTGGGTATGGGATGGCCCCCCTGAGACGGCTATTCACATTGTGCAAAAGGTAGCAGATTCGGCTACCTTAGTATCACAGTATATGAAGATGGTAAAACACCTTGATTGGCCAAATGTGGGTCCTTCTGTTATGAAGTCAGTTGTAGAAGCTGGATATACTACAGTTCCTCTTTTGAGAAATGCATCTGAAGTGGATCTTAAGAAATTACTGGGACCTGTGAAAGGTTCGAATTTGTATAATTGTATTCAAAATGGATGGTCAAAAGCGTCTGAGATTGATTTGTTTATGGCAAGTCCTATTAGACCAGACGGAATTGGTTCTACAAGACTTGAAATACTATTAGCACACGAACCTCATTACACTAACTGGTCAAAACCTGGTTTAACAGCACCTAAGGGTTGGTCTCAAGATGCTATCAAAGAATTCCAGAATTTATGGGTAAATTATGAGAAATTTAGAATGGAACAATGGTATTTCATTCCTTATCCGGTCCCTTTAGTTGCAAAACCTCACGTTTCTCAGATAGTAGTAAAGGGGTCCATTGTCTTTAGTGGAGTGAGGGATGCAGAGCTTGAGGGTTTACTAGAAAAAAACGGATATAAGATTTCAGACACCGTAAAATCTGATACAAAGGCGGTTCTAATTGCAGATAAGGAGGATCCCCAGTCATATAGTTCAGGGAAGACTGATAAGGCAAAGAAGATTCCCGGTTGTCTTATCTTGCGTAAGAGTGAGTGGAATAAGTTGCCGTGATAAAAGACAACACAGAATAGTATGGTTGCCCTGGATGCAATAAAAAAAGCATTGGGAAATTCAGATGCAGTATTAAAAATAGGAGTTCCTGTTCTTTTTGTTGTTTTAGCAATTGTATATTTTACCATGGCTCTTTGGTACAGAAATCAATATGGCCTCTATCGTTCTCATATAGATTCTATAAATAATTTACTTGCAATTCGCAGACAAGATCTACAGTCTGCAATTGGACCTTTAAAACCAAATGATATATCTGTTTGTAAAAATCTAATAGAAAAACAAGGTGTCTATTCTCAGATAACACAAAATAAGACAGCGATAGTAAACTGGAGACCGTTGTCTGTAAGAATGGCAGGATATCTAGGTGGATATAAAACTGTAAGAGATGGTGTATTTGATATGACATCTGGAATTCAACTTGCTCTACAATGTGGAGCAAGATGTTTTATTTTTGATATTGATTATTTAGATAATTCTCCATGTGTTCCATGTTTAATCCATCGAGATGATCAAGGTGTTATGCGTTCACTACATACAGGATCTATACAAGTGGGTATGGATACATTAAGTAAAATGGCATTTAATTCAAATTATGATCCTGTTATAGTTGTTATTTACTTTAGACGCATTCCTTTAGGAAAGACACAGCAATCTAATTTCATGAAGGCAACCGCTGCTGCTCTAGATCCTCTTTCCACGTATCATTTGGGTTCTACAGAGCAAGGTAATTTTCATAACTGTAGATCGGAGTCACATTTATTTACAAGTGAAATAACGAATTTTCAGAAGAAATTCATTGTTCTATGTAATTACAATACCAATCTTTTACCATCTACACCTAATCCAAAGGATAACTTAGATTTCTGGACAAATGCACGTCTCTATGTAGATCCTTCAGGAACCAGTGCATTATTAGGCCCTATAACAACTACAGTTCCAAATGGACAAGTAGCCTATGCTAAAGTTGGTTCTACACAACAACTTCTACAAGTTCCTGCAGATGCAACGGGATCACCGACAACCACGAATTATAAAACAGGAACATCAAATACCTTTACAATTGCTTTGAGTTCTATGGAAGATATATTTACAACAGCGCAATTATCAACACTCTTAAATACATTAGGTATTCAATCTGTTCCACTGGATGTCTTACGTCTTGCTTCAACATCTGAACATGTGAATACATTAACTAAAGCATCATCTGCGAATACAGTAAATAACTTAGCAAATGCAACAAATCCTAAAGATCCCTTA
>RGCF01000317.1 GCA_009919265.1 Bacteroidota bacterium
TGTCTTATATATAACTTATAAGATACTACGAGTATATATTCACAAATATAACGTCTTCATATACGGTCCTCCGCTATTTTTTTCTTTTCTATCATTTACTTCTGGATTTTGAATAAATAGTTTGAAACCATTCTCTAAATCAGTAAATGTTATTATTTTTTTCTCAGACATAGGCAAGCAAAACACACGGCGACTATGCGCGATTTTTGTTTTTGTAAATAACGTCTCCATATCGCGACCATAAGTCGTGAAATAATCCATCCTTGAAGCAAACCACGATTCAGGAATTGTGGTTGGTTCCGCACTCACACCCGTATTGACTTGTTCTTGATGCTCATTATTCACATTCGCCACTACAGGCGACGAAAAAGTCCATCCGTAATCATAAACCTGTTTTTCATAAATTGCCTTCATCTCCGATGGTTTATATGCGTCTAATTTAAATCGCCACGTAAAACGTGAATTCAAACCCTCGTTTAAATTAAAAAAACAGTCGTTAAGTTCCTTTTCATATCCAGCAATAATAACCATCCAATTATGTTTGTGTTCACTTAAAGCCTCACACAATGTATCGATACATTCTTTCGCGAAACTATCACGTTTTTCGGAATTCCCAAGTGAGTAGGCTTCATCGATAAACAGCACACCGCCAAGCGACGCTTTAATCATATCTTTTGTTTTAATTGCGGTTTGTCCTAAATATCCCGCAACAAGATCATTACGACTTACTTTCTTGAAGATTTTCTTGTTTAATATTCCAAGATTACTAAAAATTCGTCCAATAATTTTGGCCACTTCTGTTTTACCCGAACCAGGTGGTCCATAGATGACAGTATGCATGAAATCCCCTTTTGTTGGGGCAGCAAATTCATCCGGTCCGATTGAGATAAAGTTGGCCCACGGATTCTTCTTGGAATTTGTCGTTGGCGCCGATGCGGCTGCTCCACACGCAGTGTTTGCCGGGGAAAACGACGATACAAATGGATTCGCGAAAGGATTCAACACTTTCGGATCATCGCACGTCTTTTCAGGTTGCTCTTTCTTCTTTTTTACTTCTGGAATATGAAGTTCTTGTAAATAGTATAAGATTTGGTCGACAATTGTCCGCTTGATTGTATCCATACCAACCATATTTGACAAATCACATAACGGTTCGCGTATTGCGTGTATTGCCGTCATATTGATATTATACTTCTTATCATCAACCAGCGGATATTTATCGCACAACGCAATCAAATCATCGATATGTTCTATTTTTTCACATATATTGATGACTTCTGGTTGAACGGAAGTAGGCGTTACCGTTGAAGACACATTTGTCTGTGTTGATTGCGGTATTGACAGAGTAGTATCCGCAATTTTAATAGGGAAAATATTGGTCCATAATGTGCTTGGATTTGAAAAAAGTGAAACTGGATTAGATGGGACAAATGGATTGAATGTTATGTTAATAAATGGATTTGTTTGTGAATTATCACGAGTTACTGAAGGTTGTTTTGTATTAGTTTCATTGTTGGAATTTGGCATTACAACTGTTTCTTGACTAGAATAATTTGCGGATGGGTCTGGTTCAGACACAATTTCAGGAGTATATGTATATATACATTTCCCATCAATATATGAATATGGTGTCTTCGTTTTATGAAAAAACTCGTGTAACTGTTGTTCCATCTTGTTTACTTGAATTTCGTTATCCAGACGTTCTTTTTCGTATTGTTTTAACAACTTTTGTCGTGAAGTTTCTATACTCGCATCGTTTGTCTTTCTAATCGATTCATTATCGTTACATTGATTCTGTTCTGCTTGAATGATAGGTGTAGAAGGTTTAGGTTTAGAATAATACCAACGCCTCTTTTTATGTGGTTGTTGTTCTTTATTATTATTGTTGTTGTTATTATTGTTATTCGGAATTGTCATATCGATACGCCGTTTTTTTTTATCGTCGTATTATAGTGTAATAGAATAATTAAAAACGGTTTATATCTGTTTATGTATTCACAAAGAACTGAATAAAATCCGAAACCTTTTGTAATTTGGGATTTTTCATCAATATTTTGTATGTTACTATAATAAAATGAAGATTATTCCATCGATTGTGACACTCTTATTTTTGTTCATTGGCATACCATCATCTTCCATATCCAACGGAGCAAAAATTTGTCGTTCCACATCTTTGCCATTTCATACGTGGGTTCAAATGGACTATTCGTGTTCCCAAGCAGGAAATTGTGATATTCGAACGCCTTTTACACGATGGAATGATATTGGATATGAAAACGGTAATGGAGGAACATTAAGAGATGAAGCCCAAAATCCAGGTGGTGTATATAGATGTTCATCATGGTTTATTGGTGAATTACAAGGTAAAGTGGCTAGAGCGACGACTGCTCAACAAGAACGCTCAGCAATTTCGGCGTTGATAAACGCAGGATGGAATACTGCGCAATACGGTCTAATAGCAGGAGGTCTATCATCAATTACTTGTGATCCAACCACATGGTCATGGACACCACGAAGTGGAAAAAACAACGTATGTTGGACTTTTACATGTGCTTACGCAACATATCTATATCGTGTTCTAGGTGTTCGTCCAAGCGCGACCGTAACCGAATTAAGTTTGAAAAATAGACCAGAAATACCATTGGAATGGACATGTAATCCAGCACAATATGGTTCAGGGGATGGATGTCATTGTAATTGTGGAGTTTTCGACCCAGATTGTAATCCATTCGAGGCGGTTTCTATAAATTGTCCAAATAATGATGATATCTGTATTCCTGGACCATTAAATCAACCAGTATGTGCTTTACGCCACGAAGTTCTTAGTGATAGAAAACTCATACAAATCCAATCTGGAGTAGCAGTTCATCATCCCCAATTCTTTTTTTCGAATGATACCGATGTGGATGGCGCACCTTGGGGCAATTATACAAAAACTTACACTCGTAATGATATTCCGGCAACATGGACATGTAATCCCCTTTTTTACGGCTCCAAAGATGGATGTGATTGCGAATGCGGAGCGTGGGATCCAGATTGTGAAGTCACCAAGTATTCTCAAAAAGTTTTCAATTGTGATACGACAAACAATGAAGTGCGGTGTGTCATGTCGAGAAATACTCCATCTGCGCCAGTTTGTTTATATGACAGGATGGCCGCATCGGCAGCAGTTGATGCTGGATATCATGTGCCAGATAACTCAACACCAACATTATCAACTTCAGTTATTGTAACTGTCTCTGTCGGAATAACTCTTGGGGTAGTAGTTATTACAGCAATTGTAATAG
>RGCF01000318.1 GCA_009919265.1 Bacteroidota bacterium
TTATTTCATCGGCGACGCGGTGAAGAGTGTTGAATACGACCAATCCACTAATACAACACGCATTGTGTCCGGAAATTTGCTCGGTCTTGAAGTGGGGAATTTCGTGAAATTTGAACAAACCAACCATTCGACAGACCTCTACAAAGATGGATATAAATTCAAGGTTCTCTCGTTGATTAGCGCGGGTTCGGGTGCGACCAACAGTTTTGTCGTCGAAGGTTCGGCAACACCTGATATGAAAATGATGGTGCGTTGGGGTCTCGCAAAAGATGATGTATCGCCCCAAGATATTTTTCGAATGACGAATGAAGGACCCAAAGAACGCGCAGTTATTGCGAAATACTGTATTCAGGATTGTAATCTCGTTCATCACTTGATGAACAAAATCGATATTCTAACTGGTTACACGGAGATGGCGAAGATTTGTAGCGTCCCTATCAGTTTCCTCGTTATGCGAGGGCAAGGAATCAAACTCACAAGTTATGTTGCGATGAAGTGTCGCGAGAAAAATACGCTGATGCCAGTAATTGACAAAGACCGCACCGAATCAGGATATGAAGGTGCGATTGTGTTGCCCCCCAAATGTGGGCTGTATCTCGACAATCCAGTAGCGTGTAACGACTATTCATCACTATATCCATCGTCGATGATTAGCGAAAATCTCTCGCACGATAGCAAAGTATGGACAAAGGAATATGACAACGATGGAAATCTTCTTCGTGAGACGGGGGAACAATGCTACGACAATCTTCCCGGATATAAATACGTGGATATTACATATGACACCTATCGATGGACCCGTCCGAAATCCGCGACGAAAACGGCAGCTGCTGCCGTGAAAGTGAAATGCGGAACAAAAGTGTGTCGATTTGCCCAGTTTCCCGAAGGCGAGAAGGGAATTATGCCTGCGATTTTGGAAGAGTTACTGCTTGCGCGTAAAACGACCCGCAAACTGGCGGAAAAACAGACCGATGCGTTTATGGCCAATATTCTGGATAAACGACAGCTTGGTTATAAGGTAACTGCCAATTCATTATACGGACAGTGTGGTGCGAAAACGAGTACGTTCTATGAGGTAGATGTCGCGGCATCAACCACAGCGACTGGACGCAAACTCCTTACTTATGCGCGTCGTGTCGTCGAAGAAGCATATGGCGATATTCTCCTCCCGACATCGCATCCGTCATACCCCGTAGTACATTCGAAGGCCGAGTATATCTATGGCGACACGGATAGTGTGTTCTTCACATTTAATCTCGCTACACCAGAAGGCACCCCCATCCGCGGCAAAGACGCGATCGAAATCACGATTGAACTTGCGAAGCAGGTGGGTGACTATTCATCGAAATTCTTGAAAGGCCCGCATGCGTGGGTCTATGAAAAGACGATATGCCCCTTCGCCCTTCTACGTAAGAAGGGGTATGTTGGCGTGTATTACGAACAGAATCCGAACAAGGGCAAATTGAAGAGTATGGGTATCGTGTTGAAACGCCGTGATAATGCCCCGATTGTGAAAGAAATCTACGGCGGTATCATCGATATTCTGATGAAGGAGCAAAATGTGGATCGAGCCATCGCATTTCTGCGCGAGAAACTTCAATATATGATTGACCAGAAATGTCCGATGGAGAAACTGATTATCACGAAATCACTTCGTTCCGATTATAAGAACCCGCAGCAGATCGCGCATAAAGTATTGGCGGACAGGATGGGTGTGCGTGATCCAGGCAATAAACCGAATACTGGCGATCGTATCCCATATGCTTATATTCATAATGATGCGAAGGGGGCGCTTCAAGGCGACAAAATAGAGCATCCGGATTATATCAAGAATCAACGACTTCAGTTGAATTATTCGTTTTATATTACAAATCAGATTATGAAACCAGTTCAACAGTTATTCGCACTTGTATTGGAAGATTTACCAGCATTTCAAAAGAAGAAGGGCCGCTTCTTAGATGCGATAGAAACAGTCGCATCGACAATCGATGATCCGATAAAACGGGAGAAGAAAATAACAGAGATGAGACATAAAGAGGTAAAATCTCTGTTATTCGATGAGTTTCTAGTAAAGGCCGATAATTTAAACAAAGGAAATCGAGCAATCACAGATTTCTTTGGCGGGGGGGGTGGTCCGTAGAATAAAATAAATCAAGAATGAATTGACAACCCAACCCGCGTGACCAATTATTTTTAATCCATTTCCATAGCGTCATTCGATGCGTCATTCGATGCGTCATTCGATGCGTCATTCGGTGCGTCATTCGGTGCGTCATTCAGCATATTTGTAATCGTATTTATAACATTCCTATATATTTCATCATTATTTACATTTGAAGGCAAATCATATGAAAATGTAAGTTGGTCGCGTTCGACGCTATCGATTGAAATATTCCTAGGAATATCGTAGGGTGGAAGTGACGAACCAAGTGAAGCCAGCGGAATATTACGCAACTGCGAAGGGCGATAATCTCGAATATCTCTTCTACACATAGGACACGTAGAATGACGCGTGAACCATTCTCTCAAACTTCCTCGATTAAAAATATGATTACATCCACGTATCATCGTTATTTCACTTTCATCGTTAAATTCATCGCGTGAAATTGGACACGTAGTGTTTATAGGAGATAAAATATGAGAAAACACAGTATTCAATGTCGCGTGATTGATTTGTTCATTTGTTGGAGCATTATTCACACTCGACCCCGCCTGCCCAGTATTTCCTACAACTGCGTTAATCGGAAACGTATAGAGCATAAAATTATTATTATTATTATTATTACGATTTCGTTCCTCACGAGCATTTTCGGTAGAAATATATCTAGTTAATAGCCGAGGTATCATATCGCTGTATCGCTGTAGTGGGGTTGGGTTTGATGGTAAGGTAGATGCTGGGTTACTTAACACGCCTGTAGGAGCAACATCTTGTCTCGATACACGTCGCGGTAATACTCTTTGCGACAATCTACGGTGTAAATAATCCGATTCGTGATAATGATAACTCTGTCGTGCAACTGCCCGTGCTATATTCTCTCGTAATGTTTGTTCCATACGTAAAAATAGTGTATTAGAATTTACAATAAACTCATTATATCGATGAACAAGTGATGTATATTCGTCCATATATAATTGCTCATCTTCAATCGCATTATAATACTGATTCAAATTAAAGGTGTCATAATTATCATCCGTTGTATTTGCGTGATGATCATCCGTTACATAAATACGTCCGTGAT
>RGCF01000319.1 GCA_009919265.1 Bacteroidota bacterium
CAAAAGGCATTGATTGTCATAATGGCGGCGGATGGATGGAAGTCAATTTTTATGCAAATCAAGAAGGATAATATATGTTTGGAATATTGAAAAAACTCTTTGGCGTCGGACCAAAAGTTGACTATGCCGATCTCATGAATAGAAAAGCACAAATCATCGATGTGAGAAGTCCGGGCGAATATGCATCGGGTCATATTAAAGGTTCTGTAAATATACCGCTCGATTCTCTCGGCAAACAGTTGTCGAAGATCAAGAAAGATGCACCCGTTATCACATGCTGCGCATCGGGCGTTCGTAGTGCATCGGCAAAACGCTTATTGATTGGTCAGGGATTCTCGGAAGTACATAATGGCGGCGGGTGGGCAAGCTTACAAGCAAAACTCAAATAATCATTTCTCACATATGTTCCTTTTATGAAAAACACACTTCTTTTTCTCTTCAGCGCTTTTATCATTTGCGTATTCTCTTGCTCAGAATCTCAAACACAACAAGCAAAGACTTTATTGCCTGCAAGTGAGTTTTCTTCGCTCCTTCAAAAAACATCCGGTGAGATTGTAGTTGATGTGCGTACGCCGGGGGAATATCAAGGTGGTCATCTCGCCGAAGCAGTCAATATCGATTTTAATGATGGTGGATTTCAACAAAACATTTCCAAGCTCGATAAATCAAAAGAGTATTTCGTGTATTGCTTGAGTGGTGGTCGCAGTGCTGCTGCTGCAGAAATGATGCGCTCAATGGGTTTTGCAAAAGTCTATGAACTGGATGGTGGCATGATTGCGTGGAGATCTGCGAATCTTCCTGAAACCACAGATCAACCAAAGCCGATGAAGACAGGAATGAATCAACAAGAGTTTTTGAAAAGTCTTGAAGGCAATACTCCCGTGCTCGTTGACTTCTATGCAGAATGGTGCAAACCTTGTAAACAAATGCAACCATTTCTTGAAAAGTTGGAAAAAGACATGGCTGGAAAAGTTATCATCAAACGCATAGATGCAGATCAGAATACCGCACTCTTGCAATCAATGGGCATCGAGGGAATTCCTTATCTCATTTTGCATGATGGCAAAAAGGTGGTATGGAATCATATGGGTTTCATCGATGAAACAAATTTGAGAAAGGAAATAACCTCTTTGATTTCCATTAATCATTAAGATGGAGCATTCCACTTTCAAGAATTTCTCGATTGTTTGACAATGTATACGCATATATACCAATTGGCAAATGTATGTCGAGAGTTCGTGCAAATTCATCTACCGACATTCTTTGCATTTCCCTTCCCATGATGTCATGTATCACCAGTATCGAAGGAGAACTTCTTTGTTCGATTCTGATCAAATTCCCATTTTGATGAAGGAATTGTGTATCACTTTCCTCTTTCATGTTTGACACAATTCGTTGAATTCCACATGGTGCAATACTTTCTCCTGATATCACATAACGGGAGAGACATTCCAGATAACATTCAAGATTGGTATACCCATCTATTCCAAAAAATGATTTTGACAATATCAATCCATTATGATCTTGCTCTGTGATTGAAAGACCATTTGCTATTTCCCAATAATCAGGCATCCCATCTTTGTCTGTGTCTTTGGGTACAGGTGGCTGAGTTGTGAATGACAAAGCATAAGCATCTTGATAATAATTATTTCCATCAACCGGCATTGTGTCAATGCGATTGTTTTTGATGGGTCTCATCAATCGATCATTCATTTGATCTCTGCCATTCACACCCAACATTGAAAAAGCTCCCCATTCATTTGCAGCTTTCGAAATGAGCTCAGTATTTGGAATATATTCCTTCATTGGATACAAAAAGCGGTCATTCTTTTTAAGAAGAGTTCCTTGATTTGTATTCGGTGCACTTTCACAAAAATCATTGCAACAATAGAACAATTCATAATCCTTTAAACCGGGATATTCAGACATTATATTGTCTTTCACAAAAAATTGATTTCCTGGATTGTCCATGAATGCGGCATTGAACATTGGACCGCAATAGGTAGGTCTTCTTATTGCCACATTTTGAACCATGTTTGCATGAACATCATGATACCGTTCTGTTTCTTGTGGTGAGAATCCTTTATCATAATAGACTTGAATTGGAATATCCCACAGAAGATTATTTGAATATTCGATATGAAATGGTCTAGTCAAACAAGTGCGATCACCTTCTCTTTCATATGATGCTTCACATGAAATCTCGGGCATTCTTCCACCCAATCTATTCCATGCATTTCTAAAAATTGAAATTGAATCTCTGGGATAATCTGCTGTTGAGTAATTCATCAACATTCCACCAAGGTAATAGTGTCCACCCAGTGTTTCTGCAAAAATATTGTTCGACAATGATATGTTTGAACTTCTTGAAACCTGTGCGCATTCATCTATTGCATGAGCAAATGAACAGTGATCAATCATGATATTTCTTGCACCATCCAATCGTAATGCATCATCAAGTACCCATCCTCTGCCCGGTCTTTCTTCGGGATTACCGGGTCTGGAATTTACATGTCTAATAATGATATTCTGCGCTTTTCCCTCAGGATCATAAAAGTCATCAATCAAAATCCCTCTCACAATGATTCCACCCGGCGCGGTTTGACCAGCAATGGTACAATCTCCCCAAAGAATTTCAGCTGAACATTCAATGACTCCGCTCACAGCGAAGACAATGGTTTTTTTACCGGGTTTTCTTAATGCATCTTGTAAAGAACCTTCTCCTGAACAATCAAGATTTGTTACATAGTATACTGAACCTCCACGACCGCCCTGTGTTTCTTTCCCAAAACCATCTGCACCAGGAAAAGCTGTAGGATTTTGTGCATAACAAAGGGTTGACGCGACTATCAAAAAACTGATCACAAACAATAGATTGAGTTTATTCTTCATGTAATTCCTCTGGTGAAGCTGATCCGCTTTGTTCATTCACGGGTTTTGCATCGAGCAACATAATATTGTCTGCGATTATTTCAGTGACTGTTCTTTTTGATCCATCTCTGCTTTCATAAGTTCGATATTTCAATTTTCCTTCCACATAAAGCTTTGAACCTTTATGCACGAGTTTATGCACGATGTCTGCAAGATTGCGATACTGCGAATTCCATACGACAATTGTATGCCAATCGGTATTCTCTTGCAATGCACCATTTTTGTCTTTCCATGATTCCGAAGTAGCAAGACGAAATGTTGCAACGGCTGTTCCCCCTGAAGTGAATGTGTATTCAGGATCTTTTCC
>RGCF01000320.1 GCA_009919265.1 Bacteroidota bacterium
AACACCTGTAGTTCCAAAAAAGCCTCCGCCATCTACGAATAGTAATGGTGGTCTAGTAAATATAGGCTAATAATAAGAAGATGGTTCTTGATAAAGTAAAAAAACGCTTAGAAGAAGTTGTAGATCAAGCCAAACTTCGGATTGATCTAGAATCAGCGCAAAACCCTGAACTTCGTAGGGCAATACACATTGTGGAAGTATTTTTAAGTAAATATGGGCGTGTTTGCTATGGTGGTCAAGCAATTAATGCTCAATTGCCTCAAAAGGATCAATTCTATGACCCCAATAGGTCTTTACCAGATTACGATTTCTTTTCACCAGAAGCTGAAAAAGATACAAATGCTTTAATTGAAACTCTGAGGGATGCAGGATATACAGAAATTTCTAAGAGAATTGGAATTCACGATGGCACTATTAAAATCTATGTGAATTACACGGCAATTGCTGATATTTCTCAGATGATTCCTGAATTCTACGATGTCATTTATAAGAAATCGGTAGTTGTGAATGGAATTCATTATGCAGATCCATTATTCTTGAGAATGCTAATGTTCTTAGAATTATCAAGACCTCGTGGTCAGGTAGAACGATGGGAGAAGGTTTTTGATCGCCTCAAGCTTTTAGATAAAGCCCACCCCTTGTTCAAATGTAAAAACAAATATCCTCACATTGCTACTTCTAAGGAAGCGGAGAAACACAGGCCCACTATAATTCGTTATATGATAAAACATAATCGTGTGTTCATGGGTGCAGATATTCATTCCATCTATAAGGCAAGTGGAGAAGGAAAGTCAACTGAAACTAGAACACATTTTCTTCTAAAAGGCCAGGCTCCTGTTGTATTTTTTAGCCCAAATGCCGAAAAAGATGCACAGGCTTTATCGGATATGACAGGTTCCGTAATAGAAGATATCTTAGGATATCAAAATATGCTTCCGGCAATGATAGTCCTAAGAAAAGATGAGGTGCCTGTATGCGTGATAGTACAAGAGGAAGCATGTCATTCTACTATTACAATTCCTCTTAGCAAGGGGCGTCATCTAAAGATGGCATCCCTTGATACCTTGTTAACTTTCCTCATTGGACTTTACTATAGGCCTGAGTCATTATTAATGACCCAAGAGTCATTAGTATGTTGGATTCGACAATATATAGATTTATCAAACCGATATAAGACAAAACCAACAAAATTATTCCCTTCATTTTCCATTGAATGTTCCGGATATCAGACAACATTTGCATCCTTATTGAGAGCAAAGGCTGCTAGAATTCAGGCAGCCAGACAGAGGCTATCAAGTGGAAGATATTCAATGACACGAGCCAAGAAATTTTTAAATTTCGGAACTAGACAAACAAGACGACGCTTTTAGCAGGCGTAGCTATGGTTGCCAAAGGCAACAAAAAGCGAATTAAAAGATATTTATTGATTTTGCCTCAAAGAAAATAAGAATGCTTGAATTCTATCGCCTCCTTTAAATTTGTCATATGTCTTCTTGGGTCCATCTTTCTGCCACTCATATAAATTTCCATTCTTGAGCTTCTCAAGATCAGACTGGAGTTTTAGCATTTCATTCATCATACCATTACATTTTGACACAGAATTTCTTACAGATGAATCATCTAATATACTATTTACACGAGCAATCTCAGAGGATGCTGTAAGAGGACTACAATTTTTAGCTTCATCTTCAAGAGCCTTACGCCTGATATATTCATTTGCTTGAGCCGAACATTTTCCTTGAAACCCTTCTTTAAAAGCATTCATTTGGTCTAGTGTGGGAGCAACTCCTACAGGATTTGAACCAGCCGTAGGATTGGCACCAGCTGCTAGTCCCTCCTTGATTTTATTAATAGATGCTGCAAACCACTCACATTCACGGATTAGACGCTCGGGTAAGTCATCTTTAATTTTCTGAAGTGTTTGAATTGCATTTGTTTCATCAGTCCAATCAGGTAATTCCATAAAAATAGAACAAGGGACAAATCTCATTGCTGTTCGATTCGGAGAAGCACAAGATGGCCGGACAGAGGCTAATTGATCTGTACATTGGTACACGGCAGTATACATTTGACTTATATCTGAAGCACCTCCACCAAATCCATTTTGCATTTCCTTGATTTGCTCACGCACAAACCATGACAATTTACAGTATGAGGCCAAATCATTTCTTAGACGCCCCCTTAGGGCATCATATGCACCAGGGTCATCAAAAAACCCTTCCTTATTTGAGCTAGGAAACAGAAACAAATGAAATAATATTAAAATAACCAGGCCAACTCCAAATATTATTTTATCACGCGTCTTCATCTTCTTACTAATAGGAGATAGATGTCATTGGGTGGAAATTTTTCATCTGGATATACGAATACTTTGATAGATGCTGCGAATACATGTGAAATCCCAAAGCAAGTATCCATTGCATATGCAAATATTTGCTGTGATACCCCCGTAAATCAACAAAGTGCAAGATATCCATCTATGGTTCTTTCCACAAAGAAGTGTCCACCTCCAACCCCGGCGGAATTTGCTAAATATCCCAAGGTTGCTGTTCCATCTTCCGTTAGGACTGAGGCGTTGGTAAGTGGTAGTAGATGTCCACCAATAAACCCTGTCACACGATTTGCACAGTATAACAGGTATCAAGTTCCTGTTCCATGCCCTCCTTTACCCGATTCTTCAAGAATGGCTGGAATTTCTCTGCCATCTTCTAGGGCCTGTAATTTGTAATTGCTATAGTAGAATGACACTCACAAATACGGATGCATCTCAAATTACATTGAAGCAGAGGCAGAAAGCGTTATCTACATGGAAATCTAATAATGATAGTCTAGTTATTATTGGACGTTCAACACTAAAAGAACAACCTACATTTCAGTCGAATGAAGTTGTTATTATGCGCAGACAAGGTGGTTGCAAATGTACAAAAGATGCATTAGCCAATCCTTATGAATTTAATGGTTTATCTCAATGTGGATGTGGTGCTGGTAATTAAATATCTTCCGACAAATATATATCTTTCAAATATACATATTTGATAGATATGTATGCCTCCGATCTAACGCATCAAAAAAGAGCAGCGGCGGTCTTTAGAAATTTACAATTACAAAAAGAATGGTTTGCCACAGGACAGACTATTCGTATTCTTGGACAAAAGGGTGGAAATGATTATGCATACATGACACAAATTGAAGAGGGATGTATAGCAGATAA
>RGCF01000033.1 GCA_009919265.1 Bacteroidota bacterium
CATTGGTATTGAAAAAATCTATGTTCAAAGGTGATATCATTCCTTTTTTGATTGAATTCCCTCCATATCGCATGCCTTCACTCAAAAGCATGTCCGTATCTGTTTCAGAACGAGCGATGGATTTTCTCAAATCAGCAGGTACTGTCATCGTTGCTTTATCCTTAATTCTATGGTGCTTGTCTGCATTCCCTCGTCTTGAACAGATTCCAGATGCAACAGCGATTCAACAACAACAAATGCAATTGGAACAATCCTATGCCGGAATGATTGGAAAATCAATCTCTCCCATATTTGAGCCATTGGGTTTTGATTGGAAATTAACTGTTGGTGTGCTTGGTAGTTTTGCGGCCCGCGAAGTATTCGTAACTGTCATGGGACAATTATATGGTACAGATACAAGTAATTCAGATGCAACATTGAGGTCAACATTGCAACAAACAATTCCTTTTGCATCCGCTTTATCAGTACTCGCATTTTATGTGTATGCACTTCAATGCATTTCAACGATGAGTATATTAAAAAGAGAAACCGGCTCATGGAAATGGCCGGCTTTTGCATTTGCATATATGTTTGTGTTAGCTTATTCCTGATCACTAAATGGCTCAGCAAGCAATCCTTGAATCTCTTTATCCAGTGCATCAAGTAATTGTTGATGAGAAATACCCGGATGCGCTGCAGTTGCGGAGCATGTCAAAAGAGAAGCATGTTCTCTCTGATCTGCATAACAAAAAACACTTGAAGCAATATGCTGATCACGAACAAGATGCGAATATAATCGAGAACTTTTCCCATCACCAAATGCTGAGGCAAGTATATCTGCTTGCACTGATGAATCAGACATAAATCCGTCTAGATGATAACTCACAAATACGGCAGGAAGTGGAACAGCATCTTGAACCACAATTTGACCGGTTCTTTTCATGTGATTCACAAATTGATTTCTCTTAATCGTCTGTTTTTTACTTGGAATGATTCCAAAGTATCGTTCTACGCTCTTCAATACCGTTGAAACATCAACATGTCCTGAAATGACCAAACATGCATTATCCGGACGATAATATGCATCAAAGAACGAAGCAACTTCATCAAGTGTTGCCGATTCAATATGTGAACGATTTCCAAGGACTTCCCATTGATACGAACAATCATCGGTAAAAGCCAATCTTCCCTGCTCAACTCTCCATGTTCCATAGGGTTGATTTTCGACAGATTGCTTGATTTCTTCGCTCACAACTTTTTGTTGCGTCTCAAGTCCAATCTGCTCAACACCAAATTGCAACATGCGATCAGATTCCAACCATAAAACCAAATCAAGTTGATGAGATGGGACTGTGGTATGATACATTGTTTGATCATAGGAAGTATACGCATTAAATGTTCCACCCGCTTTTGAACATAATGCATCGAATTCCCCGCGCTTTACATGTTTTGATCCATCAAACATCAAGTGTTCAAAAAAATGTGCAAATCCCTTATGAGAAAAACTATCATCTTTTGATCCAACTTTATATCCCAATGTTACATTTACGAGTGGCGCTTTCTCATTCGGAAGAATGATGATGCGGAGTCCATTCGATAAAACATGGTTTATCATGTGAGGATTAGCGTTCATTTCATTTCAATAAAAAAACCCGACATTGATCATGCCGGGTTGGATTGCACGCCCGATAGGACTCGAACCTATTACCCACAGCTTAGAAGGCTGTTGCTCTATCCAGATGAGCTACGGGCGCATGCCGTAAACGAATTACAAAAATACGAGCAATCAAGCTTCTCTGCAAAGAAAATGTTGGGAGAGTCTGCGAAATGGCCTATTTTTGCAGCGGGTCAAGTCCCTGCGGTCATGACAGATCGAACCCCGCCAGGTCCGGAAGGAAGCAACGGTACATTTGCTCTGACAGGCTGGTAAGCTTGACCTTTTTTTATTTTCGGAAGTGATATTTTTCTATGCTTGAACAAACAAATGCGCACTATGAGCAATGCATTCATGATGCTCATGCTTTTATTCAAGCAATGCTTGAGGATCAACCTACCATTGCAATAGTATTGGGGACGGGATTAGGGAAAGTAGCAGAATCAATTACGACAATCAAAGAAATTCCATATACCGATATTCCGCATTTTCCACTTTCAACTGTAGAATCACATTCTGGTACATTGATATATGGAACAATTGCAGGAAAAACTGTCCTCGCAATGAAGGGTAGATTTCACTTATATGAAGGATATGATATGCGTGAAATTACATTCCCTATTCGTGTATTCAAATCCCTTGGAATCAATATACTATTTGTTTCGAATGCTTCCGGCGCACTCAACCCAACCTATCATGCAAGTGATATCATGATCATTGATGATCATATTAATTTGATTGGAGATAATCCATTGATTGGTCCAAATTTATCTTCTTTTGGACCCCGTTTCCCCGATATGAGCAGACCTTATGATCCTGCATTGATAGAACTCATCACACAGAAAGCAAAAGCATTGCATATTCCGATACATAAAGGTGTATATGTTGGCGTAAGTGGACCAAATTTGGAAACAAGAGCTGAATACAAGTTTTTACGAATCATTGGTGGGGATGTTGTAGGTATGAGCACCATACCTGAAGTACTTGTCGCTCGTCACATGGGTATGAGAGTTGCAGGTATTTCCATCATCACAGATGAAGGTTATCATGAAAATCTTCAAAAGGTCTCTCTGGATGATGTGCTCAAAGCTGCAGAAAAAGCAGAACCATCATTGGCAATACTCATGGAATCTGTTCTTTCTGCATTAGAGTAAATTATTCTTCTGAAATCCCCAAGGCTTGCATAACTTTTTCAGCTTGAGCTTTTCCAATGCAAGCAATAATTGCTTCTTTACTTGCCTCTTTTACATGTTTTACTGATCCAAATTCCTTAAGCAATTTTGTCGCAGTTTTTTCCCCGATTCCCTGAATCTCTGTCAATTCTGTTGATAATGTTCGCTTATCTCGCAATGAACGATGATATGTTATAGCAAAGCGATGCGCTTCATCTCTAATTGCCTGAAGCAAACGCAATCCTGTGGATGTTCGGGGTAATAGCAATGTATCTGATTGTCCGGGCAAAACGATTTCTTCAAGTCGTTTAGCAAGTCCAATGACGGGAATTGATTGCATATGTTCAAGACCTGATAGAATTTCCATTGCAGCAGACAATTGACCTTTTCCACCATCGATAACAATCAAGTCAGGTAATGTCATTATCTCCTCAGGAGCTTTATCATAACGTCTTCTGATTACTTCCTTCATTGCCGCAAAATCATCATTGCCTTCGAATGAACCCAATTTGAATTTTCGATAATCGCTTTTTTTGGGCTTTCCATCCGAGAATACCACCATCGATGACACATAATCAGTTCCTTGAATATGTGAATTATCGAAACATTCGATGCGGCGTGGCGCTTTCTCCAATCGTAAATCTTGCTGCAAAATTGCAACACCTCTTGGGAGTGCTTGATCTCGCGATGCTCTTTGCAAATGCAATTCTCTGACGAGGAATGTTGCATTTGTTTCAGCCATTGAAATCACCTTTTTCTTATCACCAATTTTAGGAATCACGATATCAATTGATGCACCCTTCTTTTCTTTCAACCATGATAGATCATACTCAGCATCTTCAATGTCCATTGGAAGTAGAATCTCGGCAGGATAGGACTCACTTTCCAAATAATACCGTTCAAGTGCCACTCTTAATAATCCAGATATATCTCGGCCACTTGCTTGTGCTATGAAATAGTGTCTTTTCCCAACCATTTTTCCATCGCGTATATTCAGAATCACGATACATGCATCATCATCGATTACGGCAATTGCGAAGATATCTCTATCGATTAAATCTGTTGACACAACTTTTTGTTTTGCAACATATTCTCGCAGATGATGCAATCGATTTCTTATTGCGGCCGCTTCTTCAAATCGCATTGCATCCGATAATTCAGTCATACGCTCTTCCATCATTCGCTCAACATCTCTTGTTTTTCCATTCAACATTTGAATCGCTTGTTTGATATGCATTGCATATTCTTCCTTGGATTCATAGCCAACGCAAGGACCATTGCATTTTTTGATATGATAATCAAGACAGACTTTGTATTTGCCGGCATTGATTGATTGCTGAGACAAAGGCAAATCACAACTTCTCAATGGAAATATTGAACGCAATGTTCGAAGTAAATGGTATAAATATTTTCCATCGGTATATGGTCCAAAATACATACTGCCATCGCGAATGATCGTCCTTGTTGAAAAAATCCTAGGGAATTCTTCATTTGTTATACGAATGGAAGGATATGTTTTATCATCTTTTAAGAGAATATTGTATTTCGGGCGATGCTGTTTGATGAGATTATTTTCAAGCAATAATGCCTCAGTTTCCGTATCAGTGACTATGATCTCAACATCATGGATATATCGAATGAGTGCTTTTGTCTTGGCATCCATTGGTCTATCCTGAAAATATGAGCGCACCCGATTGCGAAGATTTTTGGCTTTCCCCACATAGATTATTGATCCAGCATCATTCTTATAGATATAAATACCGGGTTTCGTAGGTAATCCACCCA
Source organism: Bacteroidota bacterium (assembly GCA_009919265.1). GTDB lineage: Bacteria > Bacteroidota > Ignavibacteria > Kapaibacteriales > UBA961 > UBA961. Next base: position 4,591 of record RGCF01000033.1, read on the forward strand.
CCTTTTTCAGCAGATTGGCATGAGAGTCATGCTCAGGCATCAATGAGTGGTTCTCATCATTTGTCATAAAATTCACGAGGGTGGAAAAACAATCCTATGCAAAATAGGGTCATAGTCGTAATTTTGAGAGGATTTGAGAGGCAATTCCTCCATTTGCAAGTCTGCAATGTTAAGAAAGTTTTTTCACACCTCGAAGTAACCATGTCACGAACACAGCTCGACATTGATCAATCAGTATATTCTGAATTAGAAGTAACCGTAGAAACAGCCAAAGAAGTGGGGTTAACACCCGATGAATTTTCACTAATCTGCGAAAAGCTGGGGCGTACTCCTTCATATACCGAATTAGGTGTCTATTCAGTAATGTGGAGTGAACACTGCTCATATAAAAATTCGATACTTCAACTGAAAACATTACCTCGTTCCGGTGGACGAATGCTTGTTGAGGCAGGCGAAGAAAATGCCGGCTTGATTGATATTGGAAATGGATATGCCATTGCATTTAAAATAGAGAGTCATAATCACCCCTCCGCTGTTGAACCTTTTCAAGGTGCGGCAACCGGTGTGGGTGGAATTTTGAGAGATATTTTCACGATGGGTGCACGGCCAATTGCAGCATTGAATTCTTTGCGCTTTGGTGAATTACATTCTCCTCGCACGAAGTATTTGGTGAAAGGTGTCGTGCATGGCATTGGTCATTATGGCAATTGCTTTGGTGTTCCAACAGTTGGCGGAGAAGTATATTTCGATCATTGTTATACTGATAATCCACTTGTCAATGCAATGGCTGTTGGGATTGTAAAGGTCGGCGAAACATGCTCTGCGATTTCCGAAGGCCCAGGCAATAGCGTGATGATCATGGGAAGTTCTACAGGAAGGGATGGCATCCATGGTGCTTCATTACTTGCTTCCAGAGAATTTGACGAAAAAACTGAAGACATGCGTCCAACAGTGCAAGTTGGCGATCCATTTGCCGAAAAATTATTACTTGAAGCGACATTAGAATTAATCAAGAGCGGATGTGTTGTTGGTATGCAAGACATGGGCGCCGCAGGTATTTCTTGTTCCACTGCTGAAATGAGCGCAAAAGGAAAAGCAGGAATGATCATTGATCTCGATCTTGTTCCTTTGCGTGAGCAAGACATGAGTGCTTATGAAATCATGCTTTCCGAATCTCAAGAACGCATGTTGGTTATTGTTGAGCACGGTAAAGAACATATTGCTGAAGACATTTGCAAAAAATGGGATGTGCCCATTTCAAGAATCGGCGAAGTCATTGAAGAAGAACTCATCCATGTATTCAGACATGGGAAAAAAGTAGCAGAATTACCTGCCCAAACACTTGTGCTTGGTGGTGATGCACCTGTCTATGTCCGTGAAAAACAAATGCCTGCATATTTATCGAAAAGCAAAACACTTCCAGATATCTCAATCACATCAGATGAGCATGCATCAATCATCATTGATTTATTGTCGCAAAGTACAATCACCAATAAACGATGGATATTTGAGCAATATGATTCACAAGTTCGAACAAATACTGTGACAATCAAAGGTGATGCACCGATATTGAGAATCAAGGAAATTGATGACTTCGGCATCGCAGTCAGCACTGATTGTAATTCTCGTTATGTGTATTTAGATCCCTATAAGGGTGGAATGATGGCTGTTGCCGAAGCGGCTCGCAATGTTGCATGCGTTGGAGCGGAGCCTGTTGCCATCACAAATTGCTTGAATTTTGGCAATCCCTATGATCCTGAAGTGTATTGGCAATTTTCCGAAGCCATTCGAGGCATGGGCGATGCATGTAGAGCATTCAATACTCCAGTGACCGGTGGTAATGTTAGCTTTCATAATGAATCGCAGAAGCATGCAATATTTCCAACACCAACAATTGGCATGCTCGGACTCATTCCCAATTTGAAACAAACTGTCGGAGCAGGCTTCACAGAATCAGATGCAGTAATCGCATTGCTTGGCTGGCAAGTAGGGGGTCTAGAAGGTTCAGAATTACTTAAAATGAAATATGGAGTGATTGCAGGAGAAGCCCCGGCATTTTCTTTAGAACATGAAGTTGCATTACAGAAAGCAATCCTCGCATTGATCAGAAGTGGAAATATATTGAGTGCTCACGATTGCGCTGAAGGCGGATTGGCAATTGCAATTGTTGAATCATGCTTAGCAAAAGGCATTGGAGCTGCATTGAATCTTCCATTTGAAGAAGACGCACAACAATTGTTCGGAGAAGCTCAGAGCAGGATCATTATATCCATACAACAAGAGAAGCTCGAACAAGTACAAACGATTGTGAAAGAACACAATACGCCTTTGCAAATCATTGGTAAAACTGGAGGAGATTCAGTGAAAGGAAAGACATTTTCTATTTCGCTGGACGATGCACGAGATGCATATATGAATTCACTGGCCGCTGATTTAGCTTGATCATTCTTCATTCTTGATGATCATGGCTCCTGCCCTACCGGCAGTTGCAGAAATGATCTCTTCCATGAATGCCTCGCATTGTGACTCCGGAATGCGAGCTATGAATTCAACGGCATCACGATATTCAGAATCAGAATTGATAGCATACGAATCAATGATTCTGCGGATGATTGCCACATCTTCATAAATGCACATCACGCGAATATCTTTGCTTGAGTAAACTGGAACATTCACGCACATTTCAAGAACAGCCCCGGCAGCATCTGAATAGGCCCTGGCAAGGCCACCAATGCCGAGATTTGTTCCACCATAATATCGAGTGACAACCAGCACTATATCCGAGACATTATATTTGTTCAGCATAAACAGAATTGGTTTTCCTGCTGAACCAGATGGTTCACCATCATCTGAAGTACGAAATTCAAGACCCGATTTACCAATTCGATATGCAAAACAATTATGTGTTGCATCCCAAAATTCAGAACGAAGCGTTTCCAATTCTTTATGCGCCTGCTCTTTGGATGAAACCGGAATCGCAGTCGCAATGAATTCAGAACCGCGCACCTTTATTGATGCACGCTCTCTTTGCTGAATGGTTAAATAAAAGTCTTTTGAATCCGGATTCATGTTTTAAAGAGTAAAATCAAATGAAGATTGGCATTGTTTGTTATCCGACCTATGGCGGAAGTGGTGTAGTCGCAACTGAGCTTGGCATTGAATTGGCGAAGCGAGGACATGAAGTACATTTTATCACCTATGCTCAACCAATGCGTCTTGATCGTTTCCAAGACAATATCTTCTATCACGAAGTAGAACAACCGCATTATCCTCTCTTTGAATTTCCACTTTATTCTCTTGCACTTGCAGGAAAAATCATTGATGTGGTAAAATATGAACAGCTCGATGTTTTACATGTTCACTATGCAATACCACATGCAATCAGCGGTTTTCTTGCTAAAGAAATTCTCAAAGAAGAAAGGAATATTGCACTTGTCACTACACTACATGGTACTGATATCACCTTGATTGGGTTAGAACCAACTTTTTTACCATTGGTAAAATTTTCTCTTGATCAATCAGATGCCGTCACTGCTGTCTCAAAATTCCTTGCCGACAAAACTGTTTCGGGTTTCAAAACACTTCATGAGCCAATTGTCATTCCAAATTTCGTAGATACTACCGTGTATCACCGAATGGAATCTACAAAGATACGGTCTCAGATCGCACCAAATGATGAGAAAATACTAATTCATGTTTCAAATTTCCGCTCAGTCAAGCGGGTTGTCGATACAATTCACATCGCACATGAAGTGTTGAAGAGCATGCCAATCAAATTGGTTCTTGTTGGCGATGGCCCTGACAGAGTAGAAGCAGAGCGGATTTCAAGAGAATTGGGAATTCATGAACATGTTCGTTTCTTGGGTAAACAGAATGCCTTGCCGGAGATACTTTCCACTGCCGACATTTTCCTCATGCCAAGTCAATCAGAAAGCTTTGGGTTGGCAGCACTCGAAGCCATGGCTTGCGGTGTGCCCGTTATAGGAACAAATCTCGGTGGAATTCCAGAAGTCATTACCCATAGCGAAAATGGATATATCGCTGAATTGGGCGATATCAAACGCATGGCTAAGTATGCGTTGGAATTATTGTCAAATAAGAAAAAATGGGAATTGTTTAGCACAAATTGCAGACAAAGCGCCATTGACAATTTTGACATTCACCGCATTGTGCCAATGTATGAAGCATTATATTCTCGCACACTTCAAACAATTCATGGTACATGAAGTACTAGTACTACCCAGTGAGAGGCAACCATGTTTGAAATTACACACAAAGATGAAGAACAGCTATCACGAAAATACAGTGAAAGAAAGTTTAGAGAAGTTATTGATTTAACAAATACTCTCTTGCTTGACATTCCAGATACAGACGAGAATGTTGAATGGAAACTTAAAGTATTACTGTATAAATATGAATCGCATGCGTTTTTTGGTGAATCACAAGCAGCTCTTGCAGCAACATCTCAATTTGAGGAATTACTAAGCAAAGGTCCTACTATATCCGATTTTGTCAAAGCTTATACATATGCTGCCTTAGGCAATCAACAATTGCAATTTGCAGATTCAGAAAAAGGAATTGCAAATCTCAATACTGCATTATCGCTCATTAATGAAGTGGATCATTCGCGTTTGTGTTGTACTATCTATATCTCGCTTGGAAATTTCTACAAAACAGCCCTTGAATTTGATAAAGCTATCCGTAGTTATGAAAAGATTACTGAGATATCCAAAAGAGTTAATAATATCAACTACATTGCCCATTCTCATGTGTTTATTGGCATGATTGAAAGTGAAATTGGGCATTATGAAGAAGCATTCTATCATTATCATACGGCCATCAATCTCTATCAAGAAATTCATTCTGAAATGGATTTGACTTCAGTCTACAATAATCTGGCAAATGTCTATAAGACACTGGGCGATTATGAAAATGCACTTGAATATTTTGGAAAAGGACTCGAATTATCTACAAAATACAATAAAGAGAAAACTCTCGCTGCCATTTATATCAATATGGGCGCCATCCATTTATCATTACAAGAAATTGAAACTGCATTAGAATATTTTCGGCAATCATACACTATCAATGAACGATTAGGAAACCCTAATCTTATTGCTCATAGCAATATGTGCATCGGCCGTTGTTTTTCTATGATGTCTGATTTCTCTTTAGCTGAAGAACATTATGAAAGAGGAATTGAGATATTTAAACGATTAAATGACAAGTATGAAAAAGTTGATAGTGATGTCATCTTGGCACAACACTATTTTTTAAAAAATGATTTTGACAAAACAATTGATCTTCTCACTTCATCTTTGGATTTTTTCACTGAAAATGAGATTAGCATGAAAAGATCTGAGATTTTACATTTACTAGCGAGAGCTTCATATAAGAAAGACCAATCGATATCTAGTGCGGAGTATTCATTACAATTATTAGATGAAGCTTTGCATTTGGCCGAAGAAAAACAGCTCAAAAACCAGGTTTCCGATATCCTAAATAGCATATCGGAAATGCATTCAAATATTCAACAATGGGAAATGGCATTTCAGTATTCTCGAAAACATCAAATGATGGAATCCGAGATACATAGTGCATCAGTTCGTAAACAAGCTGAGATGTTCAATTGGAATAGAAAAATGGCAGAGAAGGAGAAGCAATATCTCATCGAAAAAGCACAAGCTCAAGAGCAAAGAAAACTCTTAAATAATATGCTGCCAACTGAGATTGCAGAGCGAATCCTTACCGGGGAAACAACCATTGCAGATGAAAATACATCCGTCACTGTCCTTTTCTCCGATATCGTTGGATTTACAACTATTTCCAAAGAACTTGAACCAATCGAATTGGTAAAACATCTCAATGAATTCTTTTCCAAGTATGATGAATATGCAGACAAATATGGTATTGAAAAAATTAAAACAATAGGCGATGCATATATGGCTGTATGCGGGATCAGTAAGCATAAACATGATCATGCAATACAGATGTCTGAATTTGCAAAAGAAATATTGGAATACTCCAAAACATTTCAATTCAAGAATCATCCCATTAGTATTCGCATTGGCCTACATACGGGCCGTGTTGTTTCAGGTGTTATCGGACTTAATAAATACTCATATGATTTATGGGGAGACACGGTAAACATGGCCAGCAGATTGGAAAGCACAGCCATGCCAAATTGTATTCATGTCAGTGAATCTTTTGTTGATGTGCTTACTCAACAATCGGGCAATAGACCAGCAGTAACTGATAATGGTATCACCCAACTAAAAAACACTGGTTCGATGCAAACATTTTTATTGACATAATCTATAGTTCAATATGTGTGGACGTTATACATTATTTGGCAAATGGAAATCTTCTTTACCACCTGATATCATTCTTGATGAATTGAGTGAGTTCCAAGATATCATCGACAATTACAATGTATCACCAATGCAAACAATGCCGATTCTGGCAGCATCAAATGATCGCATACAACTCACTGCAATGCGTTGGGGATTTGTCCCTTCTTGGTCGAAGGAGCAATCACCTCAAGGGATGATCAATGCCAGAGCAGAAACTGTTTCAGAAAAACCAAGTTTTCGCAATGCATTCAAACAACGAAGATGCATCATTCCAATGAATGGTTTTTATGAATGGGCCTCATCATCATCCGGAAAAAAACAACCTGTCTATTGTTCATCAGTGCATGATGAACTGATGTATGCCGCTGGTATTTGGGAACATTGGATTTCACCTGATGCAACAATTTCATTCAATGCCTTTTCCATCATCACCGTACAGGCAAATGCACTGATGAAATCCTTTCATGAACGGATGCCGGCTTTCATTCCGGAACATACTATCAAACAATGGCTCTTTGACTCTGAACTTGCACCTTCGCTCTTACAGCCAAAACCTATTGAGGAATGCAAGGCAATCTTTGTTGGGATTGGGGTGAACAATGCCCGAATGAATAATCCCGAATTGATTCATGAATCTGAGCCAATCATCACTTCCGGGAATATCATTGCCACAAAACCGCCCTCCGGAGCCGAAAATCGCCGTAATTCTGCGAATAATACCGATCAAGGTGCACTTTTTTGATCGTTAACCCTGCAACTGCTTTGTGGTCTTCTGCATAAACCCTAACTTTGCTAACTCATGCACCTCGTCTGTTCATAGGAAGAGAAATGTCATCACCTAGAAATTATGCCGTCATCCTCGGAGTCTCAAGCGGCTTCGGTAAAGCCACTGCTCTTGCATTGGCAAAACAAGGATATCATATTGTTGGAGTTCATCTCGATAGAGCCGCCGGAATGGCAGCTGTTGATGAACTCAAAACTGCATTGCATGAATTGGGCATAGATACCCATTTCTATAATGTCAATGCTGCCGATCAGGATCGAAGAACAGAAATTGTTTCTGCTTTGTCAGAAGAAATCGCAAAATACCCCGGCGCTTCCGTGAAAGTGTTATTGCATTCATTGGCATTTGGAAGTTTGCTTCCACTTGTTGGTGATAAAGACACCAAAGTATGTTCGCAAAAACAATTGGAAATGACCATGGATGTCATGGCCAATAGCATCGTTTATTGGTCACAATCCATCATGGCCGCTGGCTTATTCACTCGTGGGGCTCGCATCATTGGTTTAACATCCGCAGGAAGCAGTAGAGTGCTTCCGATGTATGGTGCTGTTGCAGCTGCAAAAGCAGCAATGGAATCCTATATTCGTCAGATGGCCCTTGAACTTGCAGAACATGGCATTACAGCAAATTCAATTCGTGCTGGTGTTACCTATACTCCTGCTTTGGATAAAATTCCCGGAAGCGACACCATCATCAAGAATGCATATATGAGAAATCCATATCATCGCTTAACACAGCCTGAAGATATTGCGAAAGTTATCTCTGTGCTTGTAAAACCTGAATGCGATTGGGTAAATGGAACAATTCTCGGCGTGGATGGTGGAGAAGATTCCATCGATCTCACTTGGTGGACACCAGAAGATTCCCAATCATGATTCACTAGACAATGACAAGACCGCAATGAGCGGTCTTTTTTTTGTCCGGAATGCACTATCTTGTCAATATAGTTTGTAAAGAATTGAGAATACTACATGAATCAAGAACAATCATTCAAACGCGATCTTGGATTATTTGACTCAACAATGATTGTAATAGGATCCATGATTGGTTCCGGTATATTTATTGTGAGCGCTGATATTTCAAGAACAGTCGGTGGCGGTGGATGGGTATTATTGGTCTGGGCATTAACTGGCATTTTTACGCTGATTGCAGCATTGAGTTATGGTGAATTAGCGGGGATGATGCCCAAAGCAGGCGGACAATATGTGTACTTGCGTGAAGCATATAATCCCTTCATTGCTTTTCTTTATGGTTGGACATTATTCTCTGTTATTCAAACAGGAACCATCGCAGCTGTTGCTGTTGCATTTGCAAAGTATACGGGAATTTTCATTCCATTCGTGAGTGAAAAAAACATTGTGCTTTCACTTGGATCTTTTCAGATTTCCGGTGCACAACTCCTCGCCATTCTCAGCATCTGGATCTTAACTGCAATCAATCTTCGTGGCGTTCGCGAAGGTAAAATCATTCAAAATATTTTCACCTTTTCAAAAACTGCCGCTTTGGTCATCTTGATTGCATTGGGTTTGTTTTTTGCAGGAAATGCATCTACTTGGACAAATAATCTCTCAACTTTTTGGGATGCTCAACAGATATTACCTGATGGCACTACAATTGATCTCGCAGGTGCTATGCTCATCGCAATGTTCGGCACTGCAATGGTTGGTTCAATTTTCTCAAGTGATGCATGGAATAATATCACATTCACCGCCGGTGAAGTAAGAGAACCTTCTCGCAATATTCCACTTAGTCTTGCAATCGGTACCGGTATTGTCACTTTGCTGTATATCCTCGCAAATATTGCTTATATGCATGTATTACCCGTGATTGGCTTTCCTCAAGGAACAGATGTCATGGCAAGAGGCATGCAATTTGCGGTCAGTGATCGAGTGGGTGCAGCAGCAGCAGAAATCATCTTTGGTGCAAGTGGAGCTGCAATTATGGCAGCACTCATTATGGTGTCTACTTTTGGGTGCAATAATGGCATCATACTGTCAGGAGCAAGAGCATATTTTGCGATGGCAAAAGATGGACTCTTTTTTTCCAAAGCAGGTGATCTCAATGCAAATGGAGTACCCGGTAAAGCACTCATCATTCAAGCAATGTGGGCTTCACTCTTGTGTCTTTCAGGCACATATGGAGCATTGCTTGATTATGTTGTGACAGCAGTTTTGATCTTTTATATTCTGACTATTTTGGGAATATTCAGATTGCGCTCAATGAAACCAGATGCTGATAGACCATATAAAGCATTTGGATATCCAATACTTCCTGCAATCTATATTGCATTTGCAAGCGCAATCATTCTTGATTTATTGGTATTCAAACCTGGCACAACAATACCCGGAGTATTGCTCGTTCTTACCGGCATTCCACTCTATGCATTCATGAAAAAAACAAAGTGATCATCATTAGAACATAATCGTGCATAATTCAGAAATAATTCGACTCATACAAATTGCATTGAATGAAGACATTCGTACCGGAGATGTCACCGCCGAAAGTGTATTCCCGGAAATTGGTGCTTGGTCTCAAGGCACATTCATTGCAAAACAATATGGCATCATGTGCGGATTATCGATTGCACAGATGGTATTCCAAATCATCAGTGATAATCGCATCACCTGGACCCCAAAGGTACAAGATGGCGATGTCATAGAACCCGGCATGGTGCTCGCAACAATAGATGGCGAAGCAAGAGATCTGCTTTCAGGTGAACGGACTGCTTTAAATTTCATGCAAAGAATGAGTGGGATCGCTACACTGACCGCTGAATATGTCCATGCTATTGAGGGTACAGGAGCAAAAGTACTCGATACACGCAAAACCATTCCCGGCTGGAGAGAATTGGATAAATATGCAGTCAAAACCGGCGGTGGAACCAATCATCGTATGGGCTTATATGATATGGCAATGATCAAAGACAATCATATCGCAGCGGCAGGTGGAATTCGCGAAGCTATTCGATTCTGTAAAGAATATATTCCTGATAATATTCCTATTGAAGTTGAAGCAGATACAATACAAGATGTTATTGAAATTCTTGAATGTGGAAATGTACAAAGAATTTTGTTCGACAATTTTACGATTGAACAAACAAAAGCCGCAGTATCATTGGTCAATAAAGCAGTTGAAACTGAATCGTCTGGAAATATCACATTGCAGACAATCCGCGAATATGCAATGACTGGAGTTGATTTTATTTCTGTGGGAGCGATTACGCATTCAGCACCGGCTTTGGATATATCATTGGATATTCAATTGCCGCAATAATCACCTAAAAGTGAATTGTCTCTTTCTTTTTTTCGGTCTGTTTTTTTCTTCGGGTCTACCCGGTAAATCATAAGTCTGTTCCCTTCCCTCTACTTCATGTTCAGGATGCACCTTACCTAGCACTCCGCCAATCCATACGATTGATTCAGGCTCGCCTTGTTCAAATCGCACGACAATTGTATCACAAGTATTTGTAGCAGCACCTTCTGGTTTCCCCTGTTCGCTTAGCAAAAAGTATAAGCTCTTTGCCTGACTTGATGCAATGATGGATGAAATTGTCTCATTGCTAAGAATCACGGATATCAGGCGACCACTCAATTGCTGAGCTCTATTGGGTCTTAATGTATCATCTTTTGTCAAGGTAAATGCCGATCCGATTGCATCGATTCTCTGCAAAGAACGCTTCTTCATGATTAGTGAAATAGTATCTGCATTCATCATTGTTGAGTCAACCCAAATCATTGGATGTCCTTCCAATCGCAAAGTATCATTCTCTGGCTTAAACTGAGCCATATCGCAAATCGCGGACATCGATGCTCTATTGATTTCAATATTCTTGCGAGCAATAAATGCATTGCCTGCACTTGGGGATGTCTCTAATGTGTCTGCAATGACTGTCATGGTATCATACACTTTCTTTTGTTGAATTACCATCGAATCTCGCATTTTACCAGAAGGAGATTTTTTCGAACCATTGTTATTTTGTTGAACTGAAATGGTGTTCGTGTCCTTCACAAATGAACTATCAATCAAAAACAACATTGGTCTTCCCGTAATGCGGGTCAATCCCTCGGCAGGTATGCTTTCTGCCAGAGCACCTTCAATGATTGCAGGATTCTTCTTACCAAGCACAATCACTCGACCAAATGCCAAACTTTTTCTCGTCTCCCTATCATAGTGAGCAGAATCAGCATAAATCAATGTTGAATCATCTTCGACAGAAACATTGCCATAGAATTTCGCTAAGGAGGATTCAGTTGAATAATCTCCAAATAGTGCATGCACCGTGCGCCCTCTATCAATCACTTTCACACCACCTCTTCCACGAGCAAGTTGAGAACTTCCATCATAAGAACCGAAAGGCATGGAAAGAGTCATAGTACCCTGCTTTACAATCACATTGCCAGACATCTCAACTGAATTGCCACGCATATTCCAAAGCGCATAATCGCAAGAAACAGATACATTTCCCTGAGACAATGACACATTTCCTCGTAATTGACGAATTGGACCAATGGTACTCTCCGACCCGGACAATACATCTGCGTGATGCAGAACAATCGGATCTCTTAGCATTGACTGGGCATGGTGAATGGGAATTATCCACAATGCAAAGACAATGAAAACAAATCTGAATCGTTGATGTGCGCCGCTTAATGACATACTATTAGGAAAAGCAGGGGAAAACATGTGGATAAACCACTTAGAGCAAAGTTAGGGCTTTTTCAGTTATGGAATTATGTGGAAAACGCAAAGAGATGCAAAAGTCAGACACTTCGTATTTTTGCCTAGCATAATTGGGAAATCAAAGACCATATCCTCACACTTGAATAATCATGTATCTATCGTCAGTTGACATCATAGGCTTTAAGTCATTTGCCCAAAAAACTTCCCTAAGTTTCGAAGGTGGTTTATCTGCCATCGTCGGACCAAATGGCTGCGGAAAAACAAATATCGTCGATGCCATTCGCTGGGCATTGGGCGAACAAAAAACATCCGTTCTCCGATCAGACAATATGGAGAATGTAATTTTCAATGGCACGAGAACGCGTCGTCCAGTAGGATTGGCAGAAGTTTCACTCACAATCCAAAACAATCGAGCAATCTTGCCAACTGAATATTCTGAAGTAACACTCACCAGAAGACTCTATCGTAATGGGGATAGTCAATACTTTCTGAATAAAACTCAATGTCGTTTGCGTGACATCATCGATCTATTCATGGATACAGGAATGGGCGCTGATGCATATTCAGTCATCGAATTGAAAATGATTGAGAAAATTCTAAGCGATAGAACTGATGATCGTAGACATCTTTTTGAAGAAGCTGCCGGTGTCACCAAATATAAAGCTAGACGAAAAGAAACCAGACGCCGCATTGAATCAATCAAAGCTGATGTTGAACGCGTGCAAGACATCATGCGTGAAGTGCAAAAAACGGTGTATACTTTGCAAAGACAAGCCGAAAAAGCAAAATTACATGCAGAGATCACCGAGGAATTACGTACTACAGAAGCATGGATCTTGCATCATGATTATGTAAAGATTGATGCAATGCTGGTTGCAAAAAAAGCTGAACTGATTCCACTCAAAGAAGAAAAGACAAAACTCGAATTGCAATTGGCCGAAGCTGAACAAGCTCGCATAGCGCTTGAAACCGAAGCTGAACAATTCGAAGCCGAAATGCGTGAATTGCAGAATCAACTGAATGAATCTTCGAAGCATTTGGCTGCTATGTCACAACATAAGGCAGTGACTATTGAACGCATCAAAGCATTCAATGAAGCAATTCAACGAGCAGTGGAACAAGCATCTGAATCTGATGAGATTCGCAATGAGTCCATCACAGGGTTAGAAAAAGCCAAAGAACGTCATGCTGAATTACATGCTCAATGCGCAACAATAGAACAAGAAGTAGAAACCCATAAACAAGCTCGTGAGACTGTTCGCACAAAAGCGCAAGAATTACGCAATGAGGCAAGACAATTCGATGAGACACTTTCGATTCTTGACAAAACAATTGCAGAACGCAGATCTGCCTCTGATCGAGCATCCGAACGCATTGCAGGAATCGAAAGAAGAATTGCAGAAACAGAAGGCGAGATATCCGGAACTAAGAATTCATTGCAACAGATTCTCACCGATATTGCAACAAAAGAGAAAGATAGAGAACGTTTTATACAAGCATTGAGAGATGCTGAAATTTCATTGCAAAGTGCGCAGGAACATAGTGCAGAATTACAATCTCGCATCGGCACATTACAAGATGCAATTGCAGATAAGCAAAATCAGAAAGGTCGTTTGACCGCTTCATTGGAATTTCTTTCCAATCTCGTGGAAACCAATGAATCTGCAGTGCATTTGACAAATTCCACCTCTTGGTCTCCAAAATCCGGGAAAATCACCCTTGCAGAAATAGTAAATGCTGATGATAATCTCAGTGTTGCCATCGATGCTGCCTTGGGAGATGCAGGTGCCTATTTCATCGTCAATACCTATGAAGAAGCACGATCCGGCTGTGCTGAATTAGAGCGTTCTTCAAAAGGAAAAGCATCATTTCTCTGTAAAGAATTTATTCCTTCTTGCCCTTCGCCTGGTACCGCACCATCAAATGGTGGCGTCATTGGTTGGGCCAGTGAAATCGTTGGTGTTGATGATGCAATCAGAAATGCATTACGATTAATCTTGGGTAGAACGCTCATTGTTGAAACTTCAGACATTGCATTGGCGGTGCGGAAAAAAGATGCTGATTGTACTTGCATCACATTGAGAGGTGAAGTCTATGGCTCTGAAGGAATCATTCGTGGTGGATCGATTTCTTCATCTGAAGGAAAACGCATTGGAAGATTGGAACAAATAGCAAAGCAAGAAAAAGCTCTCGAACAATTGACAAGAGAACTCACATCTCTCACATCTGATATCGCAGCTGCTAAAACTGCAAATGAGTCCATCGACATTAAGCAGTTGACTGAACTGATGCGCAAAGCTGAATTCGAGAAGAATGCATTTGAACAAGGTATCGCTCAATTGGGATATCGCAAAGAAGCATTGGAATCAGCACGATCAAAGCAAGATGAAACATTACAATCCTTGCTCAATGAATTGAATGAATTCAAAGGAAGTAATTCAACATTGACCGAAGCAATGGATGATGTAAATGTCAAACGCTCAGAAGCTGATGAATCTAAGAAGACCATTCTCGAACGCATTCATGAAACAGAGAATGCATTGATTAATGCAGAGAATGCATTTCGTCAGGCAGAAATCACGCTTGTGCAAAAACGCGGTGAAGAACGCTCTGTGATGGCAGAAATACGAAGACTCGAAGAAGTGATTTCTCAAAAAGCTGAACATTTGGATTATCTCAAAGCAGAGCAAGAACGCGCTGGCAATGAGCGCACCATGCTTGAATCTTCCATGAATGCAGTTGCTACAGACTTGACCGAAGAGGAAGAACGCGTCCAATCATTGCAAAACGCAATCAATCAAAGAGAAGACAAAGCAAAAGATTTCAAAGAGCGTCGTCAACAAGTGAGAGGCGTTGAAGCAGATATTCGAGCAGCAGAACATTCAATCACTGAACAAGTACATGCAACTGAATTGAGTTTGCAACAAGCACAAATTGAATTCAAACGCATTCTTGAAAAAGTTGAAGAACAATATCCTGAAGTCGATTTGGGAAATATTCCCGAATCATGGGCATTACCCGAAGACTTCGATGAATTGATAGAAAAAGAAAAAGCTAGAAAATTATCCAATAGATTACATAATCTTGGAAATGTCAATTTTGCTCCATTGAAATCACCGCAAAGCCCCCCGGCAAAAGACCTCAGTCCATCGAATTATTGTCTGCCGGTGAAAAAACCCTTACAGCCATCGCATTACTCTTTGCGATTTACCTTGTGAAACCAAGTCCATTTTGTATTTTGGATGAGGTTGATGCACCATTGGATGATGCCAATATCGATCGATATTTACAACTCATCAAGAGTTTCAGCCAGAAAACACAATTTCTCATGATCACACACAATAAGAAAACAATGGAAGCTGCCGATACATTGTATGGTGTGACTCAAGAGGAAGAAGGTGTTTCCAAAGTTGTGTCCGTGCGACTTACCGGTACATGAGTTCTCATTTCATAATCATAGAATAATTGCCATGAAATTTATCCTGTCCACCCTTTTCATCATGTGCATTTCATGCTTGGTGAATGTCACTCCACTTCGTGCACAATTCGAAGAAGATTTACCACAAATCACCACACAAGATACACTGAAGGCATCCATCAGAACTGTATGGAAAGGTATTAAGCGTGCATTTCATGAATTGGGTACCTTTTCAGATCCTTCAACACGCGATCCCAAAATGGATGAGAAAACCGGTTTATATCGTGGTTCCATTCGATCTGATTTTCGAGTATTTGCAGGTGGTTCGGATTCAACGGCAGATGTGCTTGAACGCTATGGCAGACTCCCCGTGATTCGAGGTGGTACTTGGAAAGCAGGAAGAGTAAAATATGAATTCAAAGTAAAAGAGCTCTCCGAAGATGTAACCTATATTGCACTTGTTTGTGGTATTTCAGGCTATGAAGAAGGCGTCACGAATGAAGTACATTTTTGGAATTCCAATGGAATTTTGGATAAAGAGATGATTGACTTGCTGAAAAAATTGATTCTCGATCCGGAAACGGATAATTTCAAAGAAAATCGCATGCAATAAAAAAGCCCCATTTGGGGCTTTTTTTATGGCTTGCAAGACAATAGATACAATCGATTATTCACAATGCCCAATGATTGATACATCATGATGCGATGATTGAATATTGGTGTCGAAACATAGGTTGCCATCATTCCGGCAAATGTAAAACTATCACTCATCCTTTGCATCATTAGTGCAGAGGAAGTAGCATAAGCAAATGTTCCTGTTTCAGGTGCTTTCGCATATGTTCTTTGAATATCGAGTGTGTTTTTCTGCACAATTTTTTGTCCATTCACAATCATGAATGGATCTTGCTGAGAATCCCCCATCACATACAATTCTCTTCCATCATGTGTGAATCGTAATTGTCCAGTATTAATCCCTGCATCATATTCCGCTGTATTCATCACAATGAAATTCATACCTGCTTTCATTGCAATAAGACCCATCATTGGTTCAAATGGATGAAGTACAAGTTGATCAATTCGATCATATCCGGTTGTCTCAAGCGGTTGAATAAAGTCCGGAGTATATAAATATCCCATCATTCGCGTTCCCATACCATAGGAACATGCAATGGCATTTCCGGATTGATTCACTTGCACATGTTGTATATAAGGAGCTGAAAGCAATTGTTCTGCATTCTTCAGCAATCGCCAAATATCTCCTTGTTTTCCAGCATGAATCAATGCATTATCAAGCATGAATCCAGCGATGGTGCATTCTTCATAACGACCAATCTCTTCTTCATTCAGCATGACGACAAGTCCGGAAGCATTTTTTGATGCATAAGCCCAATTGCTTCCATCAAAACTGAGATGAATACCACCACTTCGATTGAATAATTGATGAGTTGAACGTTCTCCATCCCTCATGATATACAGTTTTTCACTTTGTCCTTCAATGACACTATAGGCAAATGCACCAAAACGAGAAAAAGTCATCGTTCCTGGTTTTCCAGCACCAAGTGGAATCACTGTATCATTCATATAGAGAAACCATACTCCATTTCGTAATAATGGATAAGCAAAACGATCGCCCATGGGAGAAAAAATTGGCTGACTAAGGGAATCTCCATCAATCCCTCTTTTCCCGTCAATGATCATAGAATAACGCTTGCTGAATGGCGATGTAACGGCCCACCAATGCCCCGTTGTATCTTGTCCCATTGCTATGAGCGGCTCAGCACCATCAAGCAATTGCTCTGAGGAACACTTGTGTTGAGCATGCATCATACCTGATGCAATGAACAGCAAGGCTATGCAGGATTCGCAGAGAATTCGTAGTTTCATGTATTGTCACAGAGTAAAAACACAAAAAAGATGATCTATTTCATCTCAGACATTCATCTTGGTCTAGGAACCAAAGAGCAACAAGCCGAAAGAGAAACCGCATTCATTCAATTCTTGCAAATGATTGAACATGATTGTGAATCACTCTTTATCATTGGCGATCTCTTTGATTTTTGGTTCGAATATAAAACGGTGATTCCAAAGCACTTTTATCGTACACTTGCAGAATTGAAACGCTGGACAGATAAAGGGAAATCAATCACCTATTTGATGGGCAATCATGATTTCGGACATCATACTTTCTTCAAAGAAGAATTCGGCATCACTGTTCATGAGCATGATCTTGCGATAACAATCGGCAATACCTCACTCTATTTGTCACATGGTGATGGCAAGGCTTATCATGACACCGGATATTTGATATTGAAACGCATTCTCAGAAATTCATTCAGCAAATTTCTCTTTCGATTGATTCATCCAGATATAGGCATTGGTATTGCATCATGGGCTTCCAAGGGGAGTCGCATCCATACTGATGCAAAAGAATATGGCGAACAATCAGTCGGCGATGGCTTACGCGATTTTGCCGAGAAAAAAATTAAAGAATCCGGATATGATTATGTCATCATGGGACATAAACACAAAGCAGAGATTCAAACATTTGGTTCCGGAACATATATGAATCTCGGCCATTGGCTTTCCTTCCCTGCCACCTATGCTGTTTTCGATGGTAAGGAATTGAAATTATGCTCCACTTCTTAAATCACTTTTTTGCAAAAGCATAATTCAACATTTTATACAGCAATCTTGCTGTTGTCAGATCAGGGTGATGTACCTTTTTCTCAGGTGCAAGTTCCACGATGTCAAAACCAATGATTCTTCTTCCAGATGCAATCAGCTCTCTGAACACATCTAATGTTTCTGCATACATAAATCCATCAGGTTCCGGCGTGCCGGTTGATGGCATGATTGCAGGATCAAAATAATCGACATCGAATGTCACATACACATCCTTCGACAATGTTGACACCACAGATTTCTGCCAATTCTTACCATGCACATTTCTTCTGATTGCCGAGGCATAGAATGTGTTCACACCTTTCTTCTTGATAAATTCCGCTTCTTCTTTGCATTGCGCACGAATACCAACTTGAGTGATGTTTGAGGGCTTCATGAATTCACATACTCTCGACATAAAACATGCATGTGAATATGGAGTGCCTTCATATTGATCACGAAGATCAGAATGAGCATCAAAATGCAAGACAGACATCTTTGGATATTTCTTGAAATGCGCTTTGATCGGAGCTGTTGAAATGGTATGCTCTCCACCAAGTGTGACAACGAATTTTCCTTTGTCCAATAATGCTGAAACTTGTTTCTCAATTATTGCCAATGCTTTTTCATGCACTGCTTTTCCAAAAGCAATTGGTTTCATGGTTGCAATACCAATATCGAAGCATAATTCACGATTGAATTCATCATCATAAAATTCTACATAGGCACTGGCATCGATGATTGCTTTTGGTCCTTTGCCCGCACCACCGCCATAGCTAACAGTATGTTCATATGGTGCAGAGACAATAGCCACGGCTGATGAGTCGAGCCGAGAATAGTGTGAATCTATCGCCAAAAAGTTATTTGATGCTCCAAGTGTCTTCATATTGAAATCCATTTGTCAAATGATGTGAATAAACCATAAAATTCGTGCTTTTCCATGATTCTGAAAAACATAGTTTTGTACTGACACAATGTAGGTAAAAAACCATGATGAAATCGCTCCGATATACGTTTTCTTTCCTATTTGCCATGACAATTGGCTTTCAAATGCTATATGCACAAGCTGATTTGTCGACAGATATCCAAAGAGCAGGCGAAGCCTTGCGTCGATATATGGAATCTGCGCATCCTACGCCTGATATTGGTAAAGACATACCCATGACCCCAATGGTACCCATGATCACAAATGCACTCAATAATCCGAGCTTTTTTGATGATGTGAACATGATCATTGCAGAAACGGATCAATTACCGGTACAGAATGAATCTTCGATTGCGGTGAATCCAACAAATCCAAGAAACTTGATTGGATCTGCCGTTGATTATCGCGCAAGTTCTTCAGCTTGGGTGTATTATTCCATGGATGGCGGAAGAACATGGAAGAATGTAAATCTTGGCAAGCCGCCAAAAATGACGACATCCAGTAATGATCCATCAGTTGCATTCAATCGTAATGGAACAGGATATTTGGTATATGGTGCATTTGGAGATAGAACAAAAGCATCGCCCGAGAATGGTGTCTTTTTCTCTCGCACAACCGATGGCGGTGTGACATGGACAAAACATATTCCCGTGATTCAACATTTGGGTGAGCAAACTCCGGATTCAACATTTGAAGACAAATATTATATCTGGGTTGACAATTCACCGAATTCACCGTATGCCAATCGTTTATACATTCCTTGGAAGCGTGTGATCAATCGTGATTCATCAACACAAATCGTAAATGTGTATTCGACAGATAATGGAAATACATGGTCAACACCGGTTCCAGTGAGTGATCGTGTTTCTGGTATTTCAGAAGACACAACATTCGGACAAAGTTTTCCGCTCACGGTCACCGGTCCTGATGGTGAAGTATATACCGTATGGAATTATGGTCCAAAATCCAGTATTGGTTTTGCAAAATCATTGGATGGTGGGAATACATTTTCCAAACCACGCTTAGTGCAAACATATCGTTCATTTGGAAAGGCAAAAGCATTGGATGAAGGTGTGAGACATACCGTCAAAGGGGGTGTTCGAGCCGAGGCATATCCATCACTTACATGTGATATCACGAATGGTCCGAGAAGAGGATGGTTATATCTTGCATGGTCTGCGGACAGCATACCGAATGTGTATGTTTCCCGTTCCACGGACAAAGGTGAAACGTGGTCTACTCCCAAGATTGTGCATTCAACTGAGACCAATGATCAATTTTGGCATTGGATTACCATCGATCCAGTGAATGGTGATCTTGGCATCATGTATTTGGATTCGCGAGATGATCCAAACAATATCATCACAAATTGTTATGTGAGTTATTCACGCGATGGTGGAGATACTTGGATGGATCGCAGAGCATCGGAAGCGCAGAGTGATTTGCGAAATAATCCTTTTAAGAATAATGTCTTTGCAGGAGATTATAGTGGATGCACCATGTATGATGGAATCATCTATCCATCATGGGTGGACATGCGTAATGCAGCAACAAGCAAGATTGACAATGATGCCTATACTTCTATTGTGAATACGCGCATTCCACAGCCAGCATATCCATTTACGGCAAGACCATCTTCAGTGGACACCACATCCATTCGATTATTTTGGAAGGCTCCGAAAGCAAGAGTATTTGATCAACAATTGGATGCTCCCATTCGATTTGTGCTCACAAGAAATAATACATTTCTTGCAGAAGTACCCGGCGATAGAGAAACCTATCTTGATACAACTGTAGTGGCTTTCAGGACTTATGTCTATGGCATACGCGTCATTGCGGGATCTGATACGAGTGCAATGAAGGAAGCAAAAGCGATTGCAGGCGGAGCGAAATTACCGCAGATGCCAACATTAAGTTCATCTCGAACGATAGGCAATATGAATATCATAGAATTATCATTACGCATTCCTGGTTTTCGAGCAGACACGATCACACCATTCATTAATCCAGGTAAGCTTACGATATTTCGTGATGGTGCAAGAGTAAGAGAGTTTCCACTATCCATAACAGATACAGGAATGATTCGCACATTCAATGATACATTGCCGATAGAAGGTTGGTATGAATATGCATTTACGATTTCTGATAAATCAGCGCTTGAAAGTGCGAGAACTCCAATGCAAGTTTTGTTTGGTGGGCCTGTAACATCATCATTTACAGAATCATTTGATGGTGATGAACTCAGAGCATATTATAGTGTCGGAAGATTTGCAAGTTCTTCTGCATTTGCATTCAGCAATCCGAATGCACTTACTGAATCCCCGAATGGACAATATATTCGCAATGCTCGTGATACATTCATGCTGATGCCTGTACAGACAGCACCGAATATGGAGCATGCGATGCGATTCCGACATGCAGCAATTGTTGATATCACGGATTCTGCTTTTGTGGAGTGGTCACAAGATCGAGGAAACAGTTGGCAAGTACTTTCGCGATTCGACAAGACACAATTTGCTCCTTGGGCGGATAGCATTACCAATCCTGATGATTGGAAACCTGAGATACTTTCCTTCACTCCAAAATCAGATACCACATTATTTCGATTCAGATTTTGGTCTGGTCCATCCTTTCAAGAAGATGGTTGGTGGATCGATGATATCATCATTGGCAGAACCACGACTATTGCAGAGAGTAGTCAACTCCCTCTTTCTATTTATCCTTTGCCGGCAAAAGATTTCGTGACGATTACATTGAATGAGACGGATGATATTCAATGGCGCATTTTTGATATCATGGGTAATGAGAT
>RGCF01000321.1 GCA_009919265.1 Bacteroidota bacterium
CATATCTAAGGCTAATAACACCATTATAAGAAGTAACATATGTTCCAGCTTTTCATCCTTAACCATTCGTATCCACTCGGGGTGTTTCAAGATTACAATGGTGGGAAGTGAAATTGTTATACCTAACAAAGCCCATCCTATAGATGGTTTTGCTAGTCCTAAGAAAAGACCACTAATGAAGTATTCTCCACGAACTCTACGCACTGATTCTACCACTTCCATCATAGATATTTCCATTTTATTAAGAACAGATTTATCATCATTATTCATTCGTAACTTCTATATTGTTTAGATACATCATCAATTTTAGGCCTTAATTGTTCAAAAGCCTCTAAACTGTTTAATTGTTCTTTTTCAGCAAACCCTTCTGGAACATATCGGCTAGAAAACCCACGAGATAAGATGCGCTTAGATTCTAGTTCTCCCCTTGTCGCTTTATCATCTTTGACGGATCCACGTAATTCACGCACAACATTACGAGGATCATATTCGGGTGCATATTGGTCAAAAAAGACATTTCCAACTAACTTTGGTCCTGCCGGGTCAAACGAAGGCGCGGGCACAGAGGTTGGTGGTTTATTTCTTGATGCTAATCCTTTCTGGTCATTGTGTCTAACCTCAAGTTTAGGACCAAAGGCAGATGTAGATGGCTCTGGCCGGAAGAAAGATTGTTGGATGGGTGCTACCGATCGCTGTAATTCAAGATTTCTAGCATTTGCTACATCACGTGTTGTATCCTCGCGACGAGAACGAGGAATAAATTGCGGCATAGGTACACTAGATATTGCAACAGTGGGGATAGGAACAGACATCTAAACTCTTATGGATTCTTATATTTAGATGATACTCGTGCCGTATTTTATAGATACATCTAATCCAAATTGGACCAAGCTAAATCTTTTCTTGTCAGGTGGTGGAAAAGCCTTCTGGCACACAGATGACACGGAGAAACAGGTGAAAAAGATGCTAAAGGATAATGGATTTCCTCTAGTATCCTTAAAAAAGGAACAAGATGTTATGTATGCAAATATAGATAGTACCAAGTTGAATATGTCTGAGTTTTATCAGTGGTCTGAACTGGAGGACCCTAGTTCATCTGAAGATGATGTATGGAGAACCTTCCTAATCCCAACTGCTTTGTGGACATGTCCTGTGTTCAAGCAGGAATTCTGGGCATCTAGTGGATTACCGTCTGTGCTTACGAGTTCTTCTGTGTTTTCTGGATCGCTTACCACCCTTCAATGAACATAGAATAGCCCTTGCATCAGATAAACCTCTGAGGCAATCATCTACTTCATGTTTTCCTGGATCCCCCGCTTCGTCTCGTACATTCTCCCATTCATTTAATACTTCATTATATCTCTTTACTATATCATGTATGCTATTTGTTAAGTTTTTAGTATTATTCTTCCAAGTCGCCACATCCATTATATCTATCTAAGGCGTTCATTATAAGTACTCTTAGAATGAGTGAGGAATCAAGAACTAAAACTCAAAAAAAAACATATTCATCACTTGATATAAGCGGTGCTCTAGCACTTGGATTTGCTGAAAAAACATTTCAAACATTATCACAAGATGCTGATAACGCCTTAAAGCGCCCGTGGCATAAATTAGAACGTGGACTTCGTATAGGGCGTCTTAGAGAATATGTTGCACGTGAAAAGGAAAAAATGAAACTATGTGATGAAGATAGTCAAGCATTATTCAAGCTTCTATCTACAGCCCTTGATCGTAAAATGCTCAGTTCAAAAGCTTCCGTAACATATGACCATGAGAAAGAACAAATCACTGAGGTAAAGGGACTTGTTTCACATTCTGCAGCTTCAGGACACACTAAGTATCAATTACTTGAGAAAAAAATAACAGGTACCCAAAAGAAGCGTTCTAGCAAAGAGACCCCGACACTAATTAGTAGCGATGGAACCTAGTGATTTGGGAGATTATTTACCTGTAAAAATGAAATATAAAAAACTACCATATGACGTAATGATTAATTTAGACCATCTATCACAGTGTCTTGAAGATTGGTCCTCTTTTACACCAAAGCCTACTCATATAGATTTATCTGAGCAATGGAAGAATTCTGTGCGGGAATATATCAATTCATTTGAAAATAAAGAGGATGAAATAATTAATTCATTAGCAATTGGTTTATTAGAAGCTTATTCTGAATGGGAAGATGATGACTATATTGATCCTGTTGAGCATGAGAAAACGTATGCATTAATGAATAGACCACAGACAGCTCAAAGGACAGCAGATTGGTATACCGAGTTTAAGCGATGCTTAACAGCATCAGAAATTTACAAGGCATTTAGTTCTCCAAGAGAGCGTGGTATTCTTATTATGCAAAAGGCAGGGAAATTTGATATACCAGGTCGTGGTTCAAATCAAGTTGTATTGAAATCCCATATGTCTCCATTTGATTGGGGTATTTGTTTTGAACCAGTTGTAAAACTCATTTTAGAGGATTATTGGAAGGCTATTATACATGATGTAGGAAGATTTGTTCATTTAGTGGATAAACGTTTAGCAGCTAGTCCAGATGGTCTTATTATTAGATCTTTAGAGAAACCTGATATGGGTGGTCATCTCTTAGAAATAAAATGTCCTAAATCAAGAACAATTGGACTCAAGATTCCTATAGAATATTTCTATCAAATGCAATTACAATTAGAAGTAACAGGAGTAAGGGCATGTGAATATGTAGAAGCAAAATTTGAATTTGTAGAAGAAGGATTTAAATTGTCTAAATGGTATGGATTAATTGTTGTAGTAGGCTGTTTTAATGAAAAGCAAGTGGAATGGTTGCCATGTAAGTATTTATATGGACCTATTAACAATCTTCAATGGAAACCAGACCTTGGTTTGAATGAACGTGTGTTAGAAACAAATACATGGAAATGTGATAACATTCATCATGTTCGTGTATATAGAGATGAATCATGGTTTGCTTCATTAAAGCCAAAATTAGATGAATTCTGGGAAGATATAGAAAAAGCAAAGGCAGGTGAATTTGTTTTACCAGAAAGTTCTCGTAAAAAGAAAGATATTATATGTATGATAACAGATGATATATCTGAAGAAGAAACAATAACATCTGATAATAATAATTCTCCTGTATGATTAAGAAAGAGGATGTCTCCGAGTATAGGAATTGATTTTGATGAGTGCCTTGTTCAGGCATACACCATAGTC
>RGCF01000322.1 GCA_009919265.1 Bacteroidota bacterium
ATCGCCGCCGCCGCCGCCGCCGCCGCCGCCGCCGCCAATGAACCTCTTCATTCTCTCGCTCGACCCTGCTAAAATCGCGGAGTATATGATGGACAAACACATCGCTAAAATCATCCTAGAAGCAGTTCAAATGTTATGCACGACCCAGCAGCTTCTCTCTGCCACCGCCGCCGCCGGTATCGAGTGCGACCCGACCATCGTTTACAAAATCGCCCACAAAAATCATCCAGTTACGATATGGTGTCGTGCGTCTCAAGCCAATTTCATATGGACGCTTGACCTTATCGACGCAATGCACGCAGAATGGAAATACAGATACAAACATCCTGCACATAAACAGCACAAATCGTATAGTGTCGCGCAATATTTACGCCGAAATATCCCGCCACCAGAAGCATTCGAATGCGTGAAGACATCAGGTAAAATGACACCCTTCGCGCTAGCGATGCCAGATGAGTTCAAAATTCGTGCCGCCGCTACCGCCACCACCGCCGCCGCCACCGGCACCTCCCACGGCAACGACATTTACGACGCGGTTGCGTCCTACCGGAGTTATTATTTGTCCGAACCGAAGCGCCGGATTGCGAAATGGGGAAAACTGCGTGATATGCCATTGTGGTATGCCCGCGGGTTACGGAAAATCATGGGTCGAAAACCGCCGAAGTTGGTAATTGTAAAGTATATAAATTCTACATATATACCAGAAACAATGAATAGATACAAAAGAAACGAAGTTCAGAGCCACGGACTTGTTTGGGAAGATGACATCAAAAAAATATTTGGTGTTACACCAGAAGAACAGAATAGCATCAAATACACTAGCAAAATGGATATACCGTCAGAGGTTAATCATATTGATGGATGTGACATCAGTATCAAAACATCACATAACGAAAATACAGTTTGTATGGCAGATTGTTTGCGAGTTTATGACGCAGTTCGTAGTGGAAAGCAATATCACATGGTTATAATTTTCTATAAACAAGATGATGTGACGAAGACAAAAAAAGTTGTAAGTATAGTGGAAGTGGATTTGACCAATTCATATGAATTACTGTTTGGAAAAATAACTCGCGTGCAGCTTGAAGAACTAGATAAAAAGGTAAAATCTGTCCCACAAAAAAGAAAACCAACTAACGAGGAATATACGGATATGTATTCATTGAGAAACAAACTTCATGAAGAGATTGGTGCGATTCATCTTGATATCAAATGTAACAGTCAGCAAAGCCGTCTCCAATGCTCGTTCAATCAATTTCAGCGCTTCATCCGTGAAAACCCGTCGAAGGTGATAACAAAAAGTAATACACACAACTTTCGCAGTGGTATGATTACACCAGAGATAGCGTCGTCGCGACGCACATTCAAACCGAAAGAGACTGTATAATAATATCATTTATCACTATGCTGGCTTCCTGTTTTGAAAGACTTCGCGGACCGACTGTATTGCTCGGAAATATATGTGAGTTTATTTTTGTTATAATTCTATTCACCTGGTTTATTGCAAGAGTATCAAACTTAATAAAGTAATGCGATTGAATGCTATATGTCTTTCCATCATTTTTGTAACATTTACCAGCAAGGCCTCCTACGCGTCGAAAAGCAATATCGTATTCTTCTGTTGATTTTACATATGTAAACCCTTGTGGTTTTATTTTCTCTTCAACAACCCGGTTCGTATTTCGTTTTTCCCATATTTGAAATACACACGGAACATCATATTTAGAACCATTTAGTATAAACGAATCGCGTTGAAGTTCGTTGCTATAAACTAGATGAAATTTCAAATCAAAAGCATTGAACATACTTGGTTTCGTGAATGATTTGGGTAGAATAAACGCAATTACCTTTGCGAACTTACAACTTTTGGAAATAAATGATTTTGCAAATGACGATTGTCGTCCAAACGGAGGATTACCGAATATAATAATATCTTTTTCGGTCGGAGGCATCCAGAGTAAATAGTCCTCTTCTAAAATGTCGGACGCCTTTGGTTCTACATCTAGACCAATCTTCTCATACGACGGTGGGACATTGTGTAAAAACGCACCGTTACCTGCTGACGGCTCAACCCATATATAATTTTCTGTATATGGCAGCATATTTATAATTGTGGTAATACAAGATTTCGCAACACGAATGTCAGTGTAAAACTGGTCTTTCATATTTATACGAAACTTACCGGTGTCCTGTTGTATGTCGCCGTCTTTCTTGACGATTTCATTCACAAATTTTATGTCAGTTAATCCTTCCATACACAAAATACTATATATACAATACATTACTTATTCACAAGTTTTTTTACCTCAATTTTACTTTCATCTTTGCTAATTTATGTAATCGACGCGTCATTTCATTGGTCTGGTCTAATTTAGCTAAGCTTGAGGTAGCGTTGAATACGAATGATATTTAGTCGGTTCAGTATGTAATACTGCTACTGCCAGAGGAATAACGAATGAAAAAAATAAACATCACAGGTAAACGCAACCAAGATAAGCTGAAACAAATGGCGGAACCAGAGTCAGTCATCGAGAGAAAGAAACGAGGAGGGGTGGCGGTGATGGCCGGGCTCCCCGACGAAATATACGATGCTTCGCAATCTCTCGTTCTTACAAATGTAAAAGAACAAACCGCCGTCCATTCCGCCGTCTTGAAATACATAACTCGAGAGATTGATGCCAAAAGAAAGGCGTATATCTATCAAGACAAACAACATAATATATACGACCCGCGTTATTCCATAACGACCGACCGAATCGTGGAATTACTCGCGGATGCCGACCTTTTATGTCATTATTGTCGAGAGATTTGCCAGGTTGCTTATAAAGAAGCGATGTGTAGGCGACAATGGACGCTCGACCGGATAGATAATAACTACGGACATAATGATACGAATGTAGTTATTGCGTGTTTGGATTGTAATTTGAAACGTGGAACAATGGATTCCGAGAGATTTCGTCAAGGAAAGCAATTCACTTTTCGGAAGGTAGAGTAATAGTATGAATTCATGTGATTGTATTATTGGATCGTTTGTATGGGTTTGTTTATTTCTTGTTCTTTTATTGATTTATGCAAAACTTGTAATATCATCATGGTTGTTCAATATGTTACCGGTTAAAAGTGCAATCAATGCCACGGATCAAATGACAACACTTGTAGCCGATTACGGATTCCGCGAAGAAACACACGACATTTC
>RGCF01000323.1 GCA_009919265.1 Bacteroidota bacterium
GCTGCAAACCTATTTACTAGTTTTTATGCCAGCGCGAAATTACTGTTTCAAATATGGGGTAAAGTAATACTTAATAAACTTAGTACAGATAGATGGGTTTTCATGCCGAAGTAATTAGTGATACACACTTGAATATGTGGAAATACAAATCAGATAAACTTGTGCAAATATTTTCTTTAAAAACACCTAATTTGATTTTAGCAGGAGATATCGGAGATCCAGATGAACCAACATTACATTCTTTTTTAGATTTAGCAAGACAAAAATATAAACGTGTATTTTATATACCAGGAAATCATGAATTCTATGGAACTGAGTCCGGTTCTAAAAAAAACCCTGCAATTGTTTTAGACTGGTTTCAAAAATTAGATGACCAATGGTCAAATTTCCATTTCTTCTACAGACGCAGCGAATTGGTAGATGGTGTTCGCATTGTAGGTGCAACCTGTTGGTCCACGGCCCCCACATCAGACAAGTGGGCTCAGATGATTAGCTCAGAAGGAAAGAAAGACATTGAATTCGTAGAACAAGCTCTAGGAAGGGCCAAGGAACCCGTTGTTGTTATATCTCATTATCCTTCTACTTTACGCGTAGTTGAGGAAAACTTCAGACACAAGTTAACCCAATTTAACTATGGCCAGGATTTAGAACGCCTGTTCAGACCACCATTACATACATGGATCTTTGGACACGTTCATCAAAAACACGATTTTTCAGTTCCATATAGTTCGACAATATACGGAAATGGTAAGGTTCGTCTTCTCTGTAATCCATATGGATATCCAAATGAAACAATTGCTTCAGATAAGACATATGTGTTTCAAGTAGATTCTAATCTAAATGCCCTAAACCAAGTTTGGGTAAAATATCCTTATGGTATGAGTTATTGAATTCTATAAGAGAATCCTTGAAATTCGGAGTGGGTCTGAATGCAATTGGACGAATACTTTGAATATAAGAAATAGCCTGGTTCCATGACATACCTTTAGTAGCAATTAAATACATTCCAACAATGACAGCACTTCTTTGCATTCCAGCAGCACAATGGACTAAGATATTTTGACCCTTATTATGTTCCATCATGAGTTTGTAGACAATCTCATGAGACCACAGGGTCATGTTGCGAATTTCTTCAGGTTGTAAATTATCATCAACAGGAATTCTATATTGTTTGTGTATACTTGTTGAAAAAGGAATATCTTTTGTAGCATTAAAAACTACAGTTATATTCTTTTGTTTCATCCATGCATCATTTTCAGATGCTTTTTTATTTCCCAACCAAATTCCAGGTAGAATCTCATGGGCATCTGGAAGTCCCGACATACTAATAACAGTTATGAGTAAAAATGAAAGCACATTACGTAGGAAACTAGGGCACATACAATGAAAATAATAAACCAAAGTCTGACCAAACATCTCTACCGTGTAGATGAGGTACTATCTTCATTAAGATGGTCAATAATAAATCATAATTTAACGGACACTGCTTTCTGGACAATTGAACTATGTGAATCTAATTTTGAACAAGAATGCATAGATATGCTAGAAACAATTTGGTTTTATACAATTGGGTTTGGATCTTGGTTCTCTTTATCTTTAATACAATCTGTCTATGAGGAAGGTTCAATTGAACAAGATAATATGGTTCAGATAACATGTGCACTTGCAAGAAATAAAGTTTGTGACTCAACCATCTTTCACCTTTTGCTCCGGGGTGCTAATAGTCCTGACTGGAAACCCATGTTCCCTCATTCCAAAGAATATCAGACAATTCAAGAAGGTGTAGAAGATTGCTTGAAGCGTGGTAAATTAAATGAATCATGGTTACTTGGTCGTTCTATGGATATAGATGAACAGTGGCATATGCTTGAACAAATTGCATCTGATCTAGGAAGGATAGATGCACTTTCTATATTAAAAGAACTAAGACCATGTGTATATGAAAATCTTGCTGCAGCATATGTGTTAGTAAGCCTCGATGAAATCACATGGACTTCAAGTCAAAAACAAATACAAAACAACATTCCTAAAGAAGTCCAGGAAGCGATAGAGGATTGGCAGTCTGAAAGTTCTATGAGAAAGCGACGAGCTCTAAAGCCTAAGCCAGAGGCCATACTGTATTTGACTAGTCGCTCTGAGCAAAGTCCTTACACAAGTTCTGAAACAGATATTCAGATTGGACTTCTTGAAAGCTTAAAAGTATCTGAATATTGGACCTGTATTTTAGAACATTATATGACCAATGGTAAATGGAAATCAGATGAACATCTTGAGGCCTTCTATAAATCATATTTCCCAGATGATATTCCTGATGAATGGTCTTTACAAAGCAGAGAAATGTCTCATGGACGTGGTCTAGGTAAATCTTTAGAACAAGCAAGAGCTCGATTTATTTATCACACACTTCAACGCTCAAAGAGCCTTGAATTATGGAATTCTAACTTTAAAGAAATTGATTGCACAATGGATTGGTCATCTCTGTATTCTGTGAAACCTGTGTTTCAATTACCAATCAAGCCTCTTAAGAAGGTCTTTGACATACTGTCCTGACCTTAAGAAGGTCTTTGACATACTGTCCTGACCTTAAGAAGGTCTTTGCCAATGGCTAGACCTTAAGAAGGTCTTTGAACTTGCTTAGTATAGATTTCTCCAATCTTATCAATCATTGCATCATCTATAGGTTCATATGTAGTAACACAAAATCTAACAACATTTTCTTTTGAAACAGATGATACAGAACAAACAACCCCTCCTGTTAATCTATCTCTTACAAATGATAAAACAGTCTCATCATTTCCAACAAATACCAGTGAATTCTCGGCTGGGCTATACACAAATTTTATAGAAATAGTTCTAACATTTGAATTCTTGGCTAAATCCACTGTTGTTATAACAAATCCACTAGATCCATCTGAAAATTTTGCAGTATCCATGGAAAATGACGGCAGCGTTGTAAGACTATCTTGTCTTACGAGAGCCTTTACTGTCTGGGGATGTAATTTTGATTCCATAATTCCCATTCTAAGAAATAAATACAAGAGGTTGTTTAGACCGCAACTGCAAACATGCTATAGATTGTGTTTAATAAAGATTCTGTTTTCTTTGTCCCTAAAATTATAAGATAGGGTTCATTCAATTCCTTGCCAATATAATAATCTCTTGTATGTGCAATCCACGAT
>RGCF01000324.1 GCA_009919265.1 Bacteroidota bacterium
TTGTGACTGGTCAGTCACAAATCATGAAAAAATCGTGTTTTAAAAGTTCTACGCAAAATGCGTAAAAGGACATTTTTGGACATGTTGCCATTTGTTGCGTATTTACGCAACGTTTTTCGCAGGTCAGTATTTTTGACGTATATAGAAGGAATGAGACGATATATGGTTTTACTTTTTTATGAATTTTAAACGGAATATTTTTGGCGAAAAAGTGTCCGAACACGGACCGTTGGTTCTCTCAACCTTGGACTTTTGGCATAAAACAATATAATCGTTTGTTTATAGAATATAACATCGCCAAGTATTATAAATCGAATTTTCGAGAGATGGGCGAATTAAGTTTTTTAACGATCATTGTTAGTTTAGCCGTTTGTTCTTTGCTTGTCTATGGTATTTTTCAATATATGAAGATTCGTTTGAATGTTTTAGAACAATCTCATCGAGAACAAGCCTTGATTTTACAACAATATATAGAAGAATCGTCAACGGATATTCATCGATTATATCAAATCTCTACAACGCGTCATAATGGAACAGTCCAAGCACGTCCGTTTGAACCTCAAGGAAGTATTATTTTAGAATATGCGAATGAAATTATCAAAGAACAGCAAACATCCAATGAAAAACCAGTGGCCTATAATGAGCCACATACGATTCATTTGGACACTGCTTTTTTTCAAAATAAACGAACGAATCAACTCATAGAAATATCTTCGGACAGCGAGAATACTACCGATGACGACGAGAGCAACAGCGACGAGGGCAGCAGCGACGAGGGCAGCAGCGACGAGGGCAGCAGCGACGAGGGCAGCAGCGACGAGAGCAGCAGCGACGAGGGCAGCAGCGACGAGGGTAATAAAGTGGATGAATGCGTATCTTTTTCTAATAATAAAGTCAATGAACTGGAAGATATTACACAAATCCAAGATGAAATCATATCAATAACGAATGAACCAACAGTTGTGAGTGAAGTAAAAACCATCACCGTAGATTTAGGAACATTACAAGAACCAGAACCGTCCAAAAAGTCAAGTCCTACATCCAATGATGTCCTTTCAATGTTCTATAAAAAAGCGCAACAAACACCTTTACCCGAAGATAATGATTTAGACAATAATAAAACAATTGATGTGAATGAAATAAAAATAGAACCATTTCATTCTTCGCCATTAGATATTGAAGGGATGTTGTCATCCAATACACAATCCATTCACCATTCTTCGGCATCTTCAGCACCAGTTCAAGTTCCTCTTTCGTCAATGTCGGTCCCTGATCTCAAGCAACTTCTTAAAGAGTTATGTAAAAATCAACCAGAAAAATATTCTGAAATTCAAAAACTCAAAAAGACAGAATTAATCTACGCTATAAAACAATTACAACAATAGATTTTTATTCTCATAATATACATAATAATGTCACACGCACAACCACATTGGGCCAAGAATTACAGTTCGAGTCATAATGTATATTTTGATTTTCCACCACTTATGAACGATGGTCGTAATTTTTCTGGTTGGCAACCAGGCCACGCAGTGAATGAATCGATACGCCGCTCTGAGGGTATAACCACAAACTGGGATTATCGCAGGTATTTAACTACGAATGCGGAACAAATTATGAACATCAATCGTATTGATGCGGTAAACGCAAGTGGTCACGGTTCTTTTGAAGTAAATGCTTATGAACAAGATAATCATCGTAATGTTCCATTTATGTATTCATCCATCTCCGACGAGAGAGAACCGTTTGGATATGTCAAGAGCGACTTGAAAGATGTCTATCTCTCGAGAGAAACACTCCAATCGCGAATGATTGCGCCAGAAATCACACAAGAACAGGTTCTTGCATTTCAACGTCAGCAGAAACAGAATCAGTAATGTTGTCATATTGTGAAACAATAATAAACCCTTATTTGTAAGGTTGTTATATTCTAACCGAGAGAATACAACAAGCAATGCGTATCATTAGTTTTGATGTCGGTATGAAGAATCTCGCGTATTGTATCTTTAGCATATCAGACACAATCGCATTTACTGGAGCATCAGCAACCGATCTTATTCATCATATTCATATCGAGAGATGGGATGTAATCGATTTACGATTTGAACCCAATCTCTCGGCGTCAGCAGTTACAGAAGCTACTGCTCCTCCTCCACCAAAACGAATGTGTACTAATGACAATAAGTTAGCCAAGTGGATGTTGTTGAATGGACAATCGTCGTCATCTCCTTCTTCGGGCGTAGTGATGTATTGCGCAAAATGTGCTGATAAATCAAAATATAAAATACCATCTCGAGAGATTTTACCGATTCAACGCAAACCCGAAGTATTATTGAAAAAGAAACTGGGAGAACTTATCGATATTAAGGCGAAATTATACTCTGCTGGATCATCGCAATCTCTCGAGACCAACAGCAGTAATGTCAATCTAAAACTTCGTAAATCCGACCTTATTGAAGAAATCAAAACGACGATTTCGAGAGATTTTATGGAACCGTTCGACGAAAATAAGTATTCGAATTATATCTCTGGAACAGTCCCTACTACCAGCACTACTGCATCTAAACCCAAAAAGGCGAACTATACTTACGCCCACGACCTTGATTTAATCACATACGGACGTAATCTGACGAAACACCTCGATGTAATACTAGCTGAATGTAGCGGTGCCATCGACATGATGATTATTGAAAATCAAATCAGCACACTCGCCTCTCGGATGAAGACATTACAAGGGATGATTACTCAGTATTTTATTATGAAACATATTCCGTTGATCGAATTTATATCCGCATCGTGTAAGTTGAAACTTTTCACAGACACACCGTTAGCTCATCAACACGCTGACAAAACCGCATCCGCATCCGCACCCGCAGATCACAATGTTCTATGTATTGACGCATCCACGTATGCCGACCGCAAAAAATCGGGCATAGCGGTATGTCGCTCACTCGGTGAAATCTCTCGAAAACATAAATCAGACTACGCAAAATGGATACCTGTATTTGAAAATCATAAAAAGAAGGACGATCTTGCGGATTGTTTTTTACAGGGGTTATGGCGGGTTCATTCGGCAAGTGCGGTATAACTCGAATAATAAAGAATTCGTGTATTTTAGTATAAAGATTACGTTATATTATATCACATACGAATACGATGGCGGAAGAAATCGATTTAGG
>RGCF01000325.1 GCA_009919265.1 Bacteroidota bacterium
CCTCTTATTATAAGTTTTGATGGAAATATCGGCTCAGGAAAATCGACCACTTGTGAGGAATACGAAGAATATCTGAAAAATGGAATTAAGAAGTCGCTCGGCGAGGACAGTCCATTTTTCCCGAACATAACATCATTTGAAGAAGAGGTCTGTTTTTTAGACGAACCAGTGGCATTATGGAATCAAGTATGCGACGAAAATGGCGTAAATATACTGACAAATTTATACAAAGATATTCGCGCCAATGCGTTCAAATTCCAGATGATGGCGTATATTTCGCGTCTTAGTTTGCTGCGTAAGGCGGTGAAGGACCCCAAAATCAAACTTATTATCACCGAAAGAAGTGTTGAAACCGACCGAAACGTTTTCGCGAAAATGTTATATGACGCTGGCGATATTTCACACGATGAATTCCAGATTTATACGTTGTGGTTTGACGAATTTCTGACGGATGTTCCGTTGGGGGGGATCGTATATATTCACGCTTCACCAGATGTATGTATGGAACGTATTCACAAACGGGCGCGTTCTGGAGAATCAATCCAAACGGATTATATTGAGCGGTGCCATCAATACCATGAAGATTGGATTCGCGGAAGGAACTGTCCGCTTCTTGAATTGCCTGCGAATGAAGATATGGATCAAGGCCCGACGGTGATGTCCGAGAGAATGAAACGTATTACCGAATTTATACGCAGTTTGATGCTCCTAACCACCAACTGAGTCTTTGTCCGTTTCTTCTGCGTAATAAACAAATTAAATATTATGATTCAGTATCAATATTGAATCATCATATATTTTATTCTATTTATTCTATTTATTCTATTTATTCTATTCTTATTCTTCGCCAATGACTTCACCGTCCGATGATGAAGCATCATGTCTCTTTGTGTCTAGTCGAGGAATACTAAAATCTTGTTCTATACATTCGTCAAACCCGTTATCAAGTAGTCCTACTGACTTGAACCACGTTCGTGATTTTATTGAGCAACAAACCCAAGCTGGATATGACGGTTCGACACCTGTGTCAATATACATATGCTGTGACGCATTTAATGAATTTCTACAAAAATACGCCGACAAAATCACCGTTCCGCATTGTATCGTATGCGGCGACGGTGACCTAACAATGTTTGAAGAAGCAGTACCTCGAGAGAAACACAATATGTTTGCGATGTTTATGTTGAATCCCCTACTTCGCGGATTATTCTCTCAGAATATGGATATTCACAAGTGCCGAATGTTTCTGATTGAAAAAACAACCAAACTTTGGATGGCCAATGCCACAATATTCAAATCCGATAATAACAATAAAGAGACCCCGAAAACATTAGAAGAAGCAGTAAAAAATGTAACGCAAAAACTGCGTCAAATACCGATTGGTTTAGACTATCACACGATTAGCACAAACCCTCAGCATTCTTGGAACGGCAAAGAAAATGCGTATAGACCTCTCGAACAAGAACACACACTTATTCGTGAAATCCGCGAGGTCATGAAACCGTTCCATCAGCGTAAGATACGTATATACTCAAATGTTATGTTACGACCAGACCGTTTCAATGACCGCACCAACGCAGTTCAAGCAATATCCTCGAGTTTAATCTTTCAACAAACCACTTTCATTCCTCGAACACAGACTTGGCAAAAAATGACAGAGTTCGCATTTGTATTATCACCTTTTGGAAATGGTATGGACTGTCATCGAACGTGGGAAGCATTATTATGCGGTTGTATTCCGATTGTGCGTTCCTCTGTATTCAACGAATTATTTGAAGGACTGCCTGTGCTTATTGTAGAGAAATGGTCAGATATTTCATTACAATTGTTGGTTACAACGTTGGCTGATTTTAAGGACAAAGCCGATAAAAATGAACTCAAATATGAAAAGTTAGAACTTGGTTATTATACGAAAATGTTCTCTCAGTTGGAAGTTTGAAAGTCCTAAATGTAATAAAGCGAATATGTATATGTATATTATACGAACGACGAACGACGAACGCATAAAATGAACGAATTAGACCATTTGGTATCAATCGACCCAAAAATGGTGCCGAAAGTTCCTTTTCAGAATGAAATCAAACACGCAAGAATTGAAGAAATATACGACGGTGATACCGTCAAAATTATCGTATTGTTTGGGGATGTTCCTGTGCGATTTTCATTACGTATTCTTGGTATTGATACGCCAGAAATAAAACAGGGCGAGGGCCGATTACCCGAAGAGCGTCAAGCCGCGATAAAAGTGCGGGATTATTTGAGGTCACTTTTTCCAAAAAACATTGCGAAAATATGTATTCGCGATTGGGATAAATATGGCGGAAGAGTGTTAGGTGATTTATATTTGCCAAGCGGCGAAAATGTGTCAGATATATTGATTTATGGCGGCTGGGCGCGAGCATACCACGGTGAAAAGAAGAAAGAATGGACGCTGGATGAACTTACCAAACGGCCATTTGTATAAATTACAATGACCTACAATACAACCCGTTTTGCGAACCTTGCGTTACAATGGTTGGTTCAGCCCAATATACTTTCAATAGTAGATCTCTCGCAACTTCATTTAACCACCAATCCGCAGGTAGGTCGATCTTCTTCGTTGGAGTCGTTGTTTGGATGTAATCGCATATCTTTTTCGCACAATTATGACTAATGATGTAACTGTCGGTACATTTGGCCGCACCGTTGCCTCCCCATACAGTTTCGTGTAAGCATTTCTCATAAACATTCTGATTAGGAACCAGATGACTTCGAGGAATATGTAAATTACAACCATCCCCGATGAATAACATGTCGTAATCCTTTGGCAGTTGTTTCATATATCGTGCGAGTATTTCAACGAACCCTGTCGAGAGAATCACGTCATCTTCAAAGACGAGGACTTGATCATAATTCTCTCGCACCATCAATCGATATAAGTAAATATGTTTCAAATGAAGCGATAATTCCGCACGTCTCTTGGTGATGTAATCACGACTGAATTCGGAGCATTCATCATCCGTAATTGCGTCTTTATCGAATTTCTCGATGAACTCGTATTCGGTGATGCCGTGTCTCTCGAATTGTTGTATAATATGACGCTTACGGTCAGTGAGTTTAGAATAATGAAGAACGAAAATTTTCATTTTATTCGTAGGTTGTTGGATTTGAATACTTGTAATAATAATAATAATAATT
>RGCF01000326.1 GCA_009919265.1 Bacteroidota bacterium
ATAATAGATAATAGATAATAGATAATAGATAATAGATAATAGATAATAGATAATAGATTATATATTATCACACGATAAAGATAGACAAGTAAAGAACCATTCCTCGAATAAAGAATAAAGAAAAGAATAGAATACTAAATAGAAATATGAAGCTCGCGTTTATTACTGGAATTACTGGACAAGATGGGTCATATCTTAGTGAATTGTTACTAAACAAGGA
Source organism: Bacteroidota bacterium (assembly GCA_009919265.1). Classification (GTDB taxonomy): domain Bacteria; phylum Bacteroidota; class Ignavibacteria; order Kapaibacteriales; family UBA961; genus UBA961. The sequence continues at coordinate 221 of RGCF01000326.1, forward strand.
CTATAAAGTATTCGGTATTGTCCGTAGAACTTCGTTGCTATATTCGCACACAAGAATTGAGCATATTCGTCATAAACTCACTCTCCGTTATGGGGACATGACCGATACGACTGGATTATCGAATTTTATACACAATATTATACAAACGCATCCCGAATTTGAAGTATTTGAAATTTATAACTTGGCCGCACAATCCCATGTCGCAATTTCATTTGAAATCCCAGAATATACGAATGATGTGGATGGCGCAGGTGTATTACGCATCCTAGAAGTGATACGAACATTACCGACATCGATAAAAAATAAGATTCGATTCTATCAGGCAGGAACAAGTGAAATGTTTGGGGCGGTGAAAGAAACCCCTCAAAACGAGAGAACACCGTTCAATCCAGTGTCACCCTACGCAGTCGCAAAAGTATATGCTCATTACATTACAAGAATGTATCGCGAAGGATACGGTTTATACGCGGTAAATGGGATTTTATTTAATCACGAAAGTAGTCGACGTGTGGAGAATTTCGTGACGATGAAAATCGTGAGTGGAATCAAGAATATTCTAAATGGAACGCAGGAGTATATTGAATTGGGGAATATTGACAGTAAGCGGGACTGGGGACACGCGAAGGATTATGTTTATGGGATGTGGCTTATGCTTCAACAACCGCACCAAGAGCAGCAACCGCCGGAAGACTTCGTTCTCGCATCTGGAAAGACACAAACGATTCGCACCTTTGTCGAGAAAGCATTCGCATTCAAAGGTATTCGGATCGAATGGAGTGGCGAAGGCGTGGATGAAATCGGAAAAGATGCGGTCACAGGCCTAACGCGAGTAAAAATAAACCCTAAATATTTTCGTCCTTGCGAGGTCGAGTTTTTATTAGGTGATGCGACAAAGGCACGGGAAAAGTTAAAATGGACGTTTGAATATGATACACTGGATAAGTTGATTGAAGAGATGTTTATTACTCCACCACATCCGCCGCATCCGTAATGAACAACCGATTCATCGCGCATACTTCCGGTTTTTCAGAACTTCGCAACGATGTAAAGATATGGCGTAATATCGCATCGTGACGCACCCGAATTGTATAATCCTGTTGGATCGCCCCGCGTCCGATACGCCCCATTGATTGAATTGCCTTCTCCTGCGACATTCCTTCGAGGTCCTTGCCAATATATCCGTGACAGAACTGATAGTTTGTGCCATAGATATAGTCAGTTGCGGTAATAATTAAGTAAAGTTTCTGATGCTTGGCGAGGGTCTTCATAATATCGGTGTATTTTTGGTCAGTCGCGTTCGTAATTGCGCCGATTCCCATAAGAAGCAAGAGTTTCCAGTGATTGGCGACATTTAAAAGCATAATCTGTTCCACCACTTCATCTTCTACAAACGACGTGAATTCATTCGTAATTGCGGTGCGGGTCGTCCAACGTTTCAGATGCTCTAACCGGTTGGGGACAAATAGTTCATGAAGTGCGGTATATTTTACGGATTTCTTTAATTCCTCGACCTTTATATGAAGTCGTTCTGTTTCAGGATTGATGCGAGTATCCGATGTAAATTTGCGCGTTTTCTTTTCATCACTGCCGCCGCCGCCGCCGCCGTTGGTGTCCGCAGATTCGCCTTCAAGATCCTTGATAAGTTTTTCAGTTTTCGCGATCTCTTCAATAACGCGTGTATTAAACTCGATTGTTTCCATAATATCGCTCATAACAATAGTCGGTATTTTCGCGGTTTGGAGCATAAATGCGGCGACCTTATCGACATTTTCAGTAAGATAAATTGTTGGTCCATCTGTTAATGTATGTGCGTCAGTGGTGGAAAGATTGACGACAGACTCAAATTTTGGACGACGAACGCCAACTAGCGTTTCATAAACTCGCGGCCAGTATTTCGGGCGGATATTTTCAAGAAGGAGTAAGTAATACTCTTTGAGACTAGTCATTGTTATTTCGCCGATATCGGCAAACATATTTTCTGGAAGGTATCGCTGAGATGTAATAATCAAACCGCGGTTGTCGTCTGTATTTGGGTCGTTGTCGCCACCGTCGCCACCGTCGCTGTCGTCGCTGTCACCGTCGCTGTCGTCGTCGTCGTCGTCGTGGTCGTCGTCGTCGTCGTCGTCGTCGTCATTGACTGGTTTTGTAACCAACGCAATGAACCGCAAAATCTCTCGTAGGTCAAAATATCGCATTAATGTTTTATATGTCTTACAGTGTTCAACACATTCCAATACCCGTTCGTAATTGTCGCCAAACATATAATGCGGTAGTTCGATGAACCCGCCTTGATTCACAATGGGTATAGACTTCTTGAAGTCATGACTAATCACACTAAATACTTCAGCGTCGTTCTCTTGAAACTTGGCTTTAAAATCCTGAATCACATCTACGATTTCATCTTCACGCGGCATCGTAGCCGATGAAAGCACCACGTTCGGAATCATATTGCTGCTCCAATTGCGATGAATGATCGGATGAAGTTCGTGTTCAGGATAGTCCATCGATATGGTGGGTTCATCCCAATACATCAACAACTTATCGAGCAGATGAAACGCCATCATATACCGCATCGCAAGCAAGTACGACCTTATATCGCAAATCATTATTTCGACATTATCACCGATGCTGTTATCGACTTTGCGAATACGTCCGCTGCGTTTGTCGCGAATCGCCTCTTTGGCCGCGAAATAATGAAGACGAATATCATCAATATTGCTACAACCAAACGCAAAAGCGATACGTTTCTTCATCGAAATCGCGGCTTTGGCCAATGCCAACCCAACGTGTCGCGCAGCACATACGAAGATAATTTTGTATTTCTCGGATAAACCAAGTGGCGAAAGTGTTTTTCCAGTTCCCGTTGGCGCAATATACAGAATGAGTTTAGCGTTGGGTCGTTTTGATATTGTGAACAACTGTTTTTGATGGTCGTATAATTGA
>RGCF01000327.1 GCA_009919265.1 Bacteroidota bacterium
ATAGTGAGAAGGGGGTAGTTTTATTTAACCTGAAAAATAAAAATCAATTTTAAATTTATAATTAAGAATACCTACTTTACTCTGCATCATACCATCCCGTAATAACACCATCCTCCTTCTTGGCCATCAAATTCTTATAAACTGGACGACCCTCAGCAAAGCCAGGTTGTAGTTCAAGGTCCCTAAGAATAAAGTCCTTGTTCCCAAAGAATATATGCTCAATTACATTACCCTTGAAGCCATGACCTAGTGTAACCGTGTGAACACCAGATACATTCACAATATGACCTCGGTCAAGAATGAGATTATAGACATTTGGCATCTTATGATCCTTGATAGGAGCAAGATCTGCAGGATAACACCAAACCGCCTTCCATAACACAGGGTGCCAGGGTGTAATAAGAAGATCACCCAAAGTAACCATTGGCTGCTCTTCTTGTTTTGTGCCAATCTCTAGTGCATATTCAACCAGTCCAGGTCCAGCGATGGTCCATACCTTGTCACCCTTACGCACATTCTCAATTAACTTCTGACTTAAATCTGCCATCAATATCTTAGAACCAGGGGCCCAGCATCCACCCGTAGGCCGTGTGAGATATACCATTGGAGAAGCTGGGGATATCATACTAACAGTCTGAGAAAGTGGTGGAGGAGTTGAAGATCGAGTATACGTAGCAGAATTACGGCTGGAATACGGATCCTTTTTGGTTCCACTGGGGTCAAATGGGTCCACTGTGCCAAAGACATGGTCACCAATCGTCTGGATTGCCTCAAAATTCTTTGAGCCATAGTTCTGGAGAGCAGCATCCTTGAAGTTCATTCGCTGCTGAAGTTCATGGGCCCTCAGATATGCAGGAATGTAGTGACGACCCCAGCGCATCCAGTAGCTCTGACCATTTGTCAAGGTTGTCTGGGTTCCCATGATCACTTGACCATTGGCCTTGATCTCAGACATCAAGTGTTCAACAGCAGTGCCCTTGTATTTGTCATATAGGCCTGTAAGAGGAGTAATATTGCCGTTAGCCTCCATGAGCTCAGTCAGTGAACGGATAAGGTCAAATCGCGCCATGTCTTCTAGACCAATCGCCTCCACTGCCTTGGGAGTTACAGACTGAGTGTCCATTGTGACTGAGACGACATTGGATCTCAATGGCAGAGTGAAACTACGAGTCTGACCAAACTGAATGATACCTGTATTAATGGAAGCGATAGACCCATCCTGAAAGGCAACCTTTATTGTCTTTGGCTTTGCAGCAGAAGACAGAGTAGTTGCAGCCCAATTAATGAAGACAGTTGCAACCATGGAGAAATCTGGGCAAAACGCAAAGGCACCGCCACTGAACTTCGCAATATCAATGAGAAGCTTACTCTCGATATTGTAGCCAAATCCAAATGTGCTTAGATTATAAAGAGAAGGCTTTCCATATAGGCGGAACATCTCTAGAACACCGCGACCAGGGTTCATGTTTGAGACACCATCTGTAAGAAGAGCGGCAACAATATTACTCTTTGAAAACTCAGGTGCAGACGCAATACGGTCCATAAGCTCCAGTGCAGACCAGATATTCGTGTTACCCTCTGGATTAATAGACTTTAAGATAAAATCCAATCGATCCCTTCCAGCCTTGTCCATAGGCGTTGGCTTGAGGGCAACCTTTGCCCTTGAACTGTAAGTGATAAGGCATAGCATGTCTTTTGAATCAAGGATTCCACCAAGAGTTCTCACAGTGTGTTTACAGAGATCAAGAATAGTATAATCTGCAGCACCCACCTCAAGTTCTGCACCCGAGTTCTCACCAGTGGATCCAGATATATCGAGAAGCACGAATACAAGAGCAGGTTGCCTCTCTCCTTCAGCAGGAGGAATAACCTTCACATTCAAGTAATGCCGTGATATAGATGCTTCTAAGGATACTGCAGAGTCAACAAATGGCTCTGGTGTAATAGGAGTTGCAGTAGAAAGAGCACCCTGAGAAAGGAAACGCTGAATCTGAGACTTCAGGGCGAAGTTAGTTCTGAGTGTGTCGATGCGCATAGGGTTGCGGGTAATAGGACTGCGAGATTGATTTCTTGGGTCTGAGAGCCAGTGCTCAATTGCACTGCGCTCATATGTCTGGCCATCATCACCGATCACTGGTTCTGTGATGATAGCAAGAGTAATTGGGCACTCAAACTCTGGAGGTATTGACATATTTGTATACATTTACAAAAGGGTGTCAAATATTCAATTTTTACTTTATAAAAAGTTTATGGATGAACGAGTGCTAAAAAGACCATTAGTCCTAAAATATGTAAGACTGATTTGGCCGGACGCGCAAACTCAAATAGAGGAACTATACTGAAATTCCAGAGCCATAAACCAACAAGGGAAATAATTGTTATAGAAATGAAAAATGTTAAAATAGAAGCAAGTGCCTCTGCATAAATAGGATCTTGTCTATGCGACTCAGAGCCACTGGGATTTGTGAAACCTTCTAAAATAGCGCGCATGGCAGCGTTAACAATAGTTGACATCTTCTATTACTCTAGTTGATTTTTCTCGTAGACGAGTGACTCCTTTACAGTGGTATCGCGCTTGGTATCCAGGAATTTCAAGAGATCCTTTCCCTTCTCAGGATCGTCTTTAAAATGCTCATTGAAGTATTTCTTAAGTTCCTTCTGACCAAGGGGAGACTTTATAACACGTTTCTTATATAGAGCACGTGCATTTGATGACTTAAGATCTAATGCACCTATACTATTCTTCTTCATAATAGAAAGTATCATCTTCTGCATTGCCTCGGCACGCTTGTCCTGTTCTCGAATACGCTCATTTACACGCTTCTTTTCTTCTATTAACTTCTGTTTATCCTCCTGAATTTTCTTCCACTCTGTTAATAAAGTAGGCAAGCTCTTAAATTCAACCTGATCATCTGTCTCTGACATTATATCAATAAGTACACTTGACATATTTAAGCGCTGCAATTTTATAGGTTCGTATATGTAATGTAGAAAGTGCTATAAAATTTGAGTATACTTTTATATTAAACAAATACACATGCTACAAACGCCATATGATATAGGTGTCCGATTTATTGAAACACTTTGGTTTTCTTTCGCATCTCGCATTATAGAGAAGGCTATAGTAATATATAACGTTGATAGTGAAAGA
>RGCF01000328.1 GCA_009919265.1 Bacteroidota bacterium
AGAAGAGTACACGTACATAGAATTGGCAGAAGAGAATAAGACATTACTCGTATCATCATATTGTATATCAAGTACGGCATCTACGCGTCGTTCATCATAAGTAGGTAAAATACCACCAGTTATAATCATTATTCCCCTTATACCATTAGAAGGAAAATTATGAATAGGCAGGTAATATTGCCCTTGGTGGTTTCTGCTAACTATATGTTCTGCCCTACCGGGTAGTTTTATATTCGTAGTGAGTTCAAAGTTTCCTGTAGATTTGTTATACCAATGTAAGGCAAGTGTTTTACAACCACATTCAAAAAAAGCGACTTTATGGGTAGGAATATGTATCATTATACCCCTCGGAACCGGACCCAATTCAGAGTTGTCCCTATAATAATCATCAATAATACGTCTAACTTGTGTCATAAAACGTCGCGAACTCATATAGAGTATTATTTCCGAATTGAAAAACGAATACGACAACTCTCCACTCTCATCGGGGAATAGTTGCGCCCGATCCAACGACATACTGACAACATAATCACCTATACACACCAATACATGAAAACCATAAACAGTTTTCTCAAAAGCTTTTCTTGCTTCAGTAGATACAGTCACATGATTATGTAGTGAATAACTTTTCACATCATCTTTCGATATCGTAGAAATAACACCTGTCTGAAGTGTTTGCTTGACATCTTTAAATTTGTCACTTCGTAGTAAGTCCCAAAAGAAATTAATACGGTCTTGGAGCTCGTTTTTATCAGTTACCTTTAGAAAATCGGAATGTCTACTAAGAAAAACTCTAATTTTATTTTCAAAAAATTCCCGACCTTCTTGTATACCAATATTTAATTGTTCAGTAATAAATGCAGTAACATTACGGTCTAATCTACCAAATATATTTTTAGAAGTAGGCTTATCTAGAAATAGCTGATACATCTTTACGATAAGATAATAATAAGCGTGTTGTGGAACACAATCAGTTCCAGTAATCCGAGTAACATTAACAGGAGCATCTTCATATTGTAAACGAAGTTCATACACAGTATCTGTATCTGTATCTGTATCTAATACTGGATGAACAGGTATTATAAGTAGTGAATGACACCCTAATAAAGCATAACATCGTATTGGATTTACACTTCTACCTTTACTTCTACCTTTACTTGTAGAACCATTTAACTCAGTTATATAATTAATTTTAAAAAATTCACACAAATCTGAAGATTCTATGAATTTTGTGTTGAATTCTCTTTCAAATAAAGAACGACAGGCATGACCTTGGATATTATTGACAGCTTCGGCTGACATAATTACAATATAGTTATTTAATGATTATATAAAAAATTGAAATGAAAATCCAAAGAATCCATACATACATACATCCATTCGCAAGCAAGAAAGCAATCCATCAATAATGCCCGTCAAGAAATCATCCACCAATAAAAAGGCCAAAAAGCCCTCGGCAGCCGCAACAGCAATGGCCGCCCAAGCCGCCCAAGCCGCCATCATCCGCAACGCCGTCCCGCAATGGTTTCGCCTAGACCCTGACCAAATCCAAAACAACGCCGGCGGGTTCGTGTGGCAAATCAGCGACAAGGAACAAGTCATCCGCTACTTGGTCATTGGCAGTGAAGGCGGCAACTACTACCAGACCCCGCAACAAGTCAGCTCCCAATGCGCCAGCTGCGTCCTCCGAATGACACGAACCCCCGACAATTTCAAATGGCTCATCGAGACAATCCGCGATGTAAGTATTTCCGGCCGCGCGGCCAAACAAGAATCAACCCTCCTCGCCCTCGCCACCGCCATCGTATTCGCCCGCACCCCCGCCGACAAGACCGAAGCCCTCAACGCCGTCAAGGACTGTGTCCGCATCCTGACGCACATGTATATGCTCATCGGGTATATCAAAATCTTCTCAAAGGCAGGCCACCCCGTGCTCACAAAGCAGGTATCCGCCACCAAAGACCCCGCTTCTAACGCACATTCAGCTTCGGTTTCGAACGTAGTTCCCGTCGCAGGGGGGGGGAACCCCCCCGTGGTCGGCAGCGGTATCGGCCGTGGAATCCGACGCGTATTCGGCGAATACTTCTACTCACGCTCAGGAGTCGAAATCGCCAACCTGATGACCAAATACCAAAACCGCGAAGGCTGGAATATCAAGGATGTCCTCACGCTCATCCACATCGACCCGAAACGAATGAAAGACGACGGCGGGCGTCTCGCAATCGACTACGTGTTCAAACCCAAAGAAGAATTCGCACCAATCCTCGCTGCAGCCCCCCCAACAGCGGAACCCACCAAAACGCTCCTGAATGCCATCAAGGAAATTCACACCATCGCCGAACGACCCCTGAAACCAGCCACAAACCCATCACTCCCCAGCTTCTTCCTCCCCTCCGCCGCCGCCACCCAAGGAGAACTAGACCGAATCGTCCACCTCATCAACACAGTCGGTCTCTGCCGCGAACAACTCCCATCGCAGCTCTTCAAGTACCGCAAAGTCTGGGAAGCACTCCTCATGAGCAAAGGCGCAAATGGCAAAGGAAAGGGAATGCCGCTAACAGCCCTAATTCGCAATCTGGGCAAACTCACCACCGCAGAAATCGGAATCATCGCGCCATTCAGCACCATCGCAATCCAGTCGCTGACCCCCACCGTCAAACACATCTGCGACCGCATCACCGACGCCGCCGACATCAAACGCACACGACTCCATCCATACACCATTCTCGTGGCAATGATGACCTACAAGAAAGGCCACGGCGACAAAGGAGGCCTCACATGGTCGCCCAACACTCACATCATCGAAGCACTCGACAAGGCATTCAAACTGGCCTTTCAGAACATCACGCCAACGGGCAAACGCATCAAAATCGCGCTGGATGTAAGCGGCAGCATGTCATCAGCTTTCTGCACGGGTTCGCCGGTCGTGAGTTGCGCCGTAGGGTCAGTCGCGATGATGATGATGACCCTCTACGTCGAGAACCAGCATCGCCTCAAACTCGCAATTGCCAACTCTGCCCCAGACCTCCCATCCACCTCCACCGCCGCTGCTGCCCAACAACTCGCAGAAGCGATGAAATGGAAGACCACGCAATTACCCGATGGCCGCACACTGTACGAGCATTCAGAGACCAAGCAATGCCAATTCCA
>RGCF01000329.1 GCA_009919265.1 Bacteroidota bacterium
ACTTTAGCAAATTCTTTTGCCTGTTGTAAGCCATTTTGCCCTGTAGTTGCATCAATTACCAAGAGAACTTCATGGGGTGCTTCTGGTACTTTCTTTTTCATAACTCTGGATATTTTTTCAAGTTCTTGCATCAAGCCCAATTTATTGTGCAATCTACCTGCAGTATCAATGATAACAATGTCAGACTCTCTTGATAAAGCAGCCTGCACCGTATCAAAAGCAACGGCTGCTGGATCTGCTCCATGTTGTTGTTGAATGATATCAACTTCTGCTCTTTGTGCCCACACTTCCAATTGTTCATTAGCAGCAGCACGAAATGTATCAGCTGCACCAATCAATACTTGCTTACCGGCTTTTTTGAAATTTGAAGACAATTTTCCAATTGTGGTTGTCTTTCCTACGCCGTTCACACCGACCATCATAATAACGAAAGGCTTAGTAGATAGAGTTGAATAATATTCATCAGTGGGTGTTTTATCAATTGCTGTTAGGATATTGAGTATTTCTTCCTTGATCATGGAGTAAATTAAAGCAGAATCATCAACTGAATCTCTTTTGATTTTGTCCTTGACATTATTCATGATGTGCAATGTTGTTGCTACACCAATATCAGAGGTGATAAGTATTTCTTCTATCTCGGAAAGTAATGCTTCGTCGATTGATCTTCCGGCTCCGAGTACGGACAATAATCTATCAACAAAAATGTGTTTTGTTTGCTGCAAACCTTCTTTGAGCTTCGCAATGCCAGTAGAATCTGCAATCGATGAGATTGTTTTTTTTAAAGAATCAAAGAAACCCATTAAGTATTCCGAATCGAAATGTACATGCGTTTACCATAATGAAAGAGAGAGAAAAGAATCAAACATGAAGAAATAACATAGAGCATCGTTACCAAATTCTGGTTGAGCTGAAAAAACGCTCCTAATAAAACTAGTCCGATCCAGAATACTGTAGCTTTTCCAATAAAAGTTGAGGGTAATACAAAATCTGCTCTTTTAGCAAAAAAAGATCCTGCAACCACTATTAAAACATCTCTTCCAATTACAAGTGCAATATACCAAATCGATAATTGACCTATTGATAAGAGAGCAATACATGTAAGGCCTACAAAGATCTTATCTGCCAATGGGTCCAGTATTTTTCCCCATTCTGTGATTTCGTTTCGTTTTCGAGCTATATATCCATCCAGTAAATCCGAAAGATATGCCATAAGAGCCAAACTATAGACCCATGATCTTGGGAAAGTACCTGTAATAAATGCATACATGATAGGTGCCATCATCATTCTTGAGATACTTATCATGTTTGAAACTGTTATAAATGTTGAGGCAGAAATATTCATGTTTTCATCTAATGATTACAACTGGATTCATTTGGACAGTTCCGATTGAAGAATGAATGAATGGTACATATAACCCGGATGGGACATTGACTTCGAATTCGTGTTCTTTCCTAGACATATCAGAAAGTAATTCGGATTGATACGATTTTCCATATATGTCATACAATTCAATTGAATAGATAGCAATATCGATTGGAGACACAAGCCGAGCTAGGCCCATAATTGGATGTGGGAATAACTGAAAGTATTTCCCTTCTCCATTCGAAAGAATTGCTGATTTGACATGTAATCCACATTTGAACACATCATTTATTTCAAAAGGAATTGCATACCCTATTAATGGGTAAACCAAAGAAGAGCATGTGTCCCTAAACATCATCGTGTCTTTCCATAATCCAATAGAATCAGGTGAAAAACACACATTCAATGTCAATGAATCGAGCGGCTTAATTTTCATAGGAAACTGACTCGATGGCATCGAAAACTGAATATTCCTTTTTATGAATGGAAGTTCCAAGAGATATTCTGAGAAAGGATTTTTATTAGTAAAAGTGAGTTCAATGCATGTTTTAGAACCTATCACTGTTGTGTCAAACAATAAAACCTTTTTTCCTGAAATCGAAGTTGACAAAAAATTATCTAAATCTACTTTTCCAATTGTTATAGTATCTGAAAGATAGGTGCAACCTAGAGAATCAATCAATATCGCGTGATATTGCCCAGGTTCTTTTATAGTTACAGTGCGATTTGTTTCTCCATTACTCCATAGATATGAGCGAAACCCTTTTGGAGCTTGCAATTCTGTAGAGTCGGAATTACATAAAATAGCTTTTCCAAAGTTCTGAATTGTTGGTTTAAAAGCATTGCTCCATATTATGTTTGGAATGACCAATCGTTTGGAACATTTCAGACTATCAAACACATCTACATAAAAGCCAGAAGGATTCTGAGTTCTGTCAAATATTCTTTGTTTGACATTTGATCCATCAAACCAATTCAATGAATCATAAGTCCCTTCAACTTTTATCATTATATCAGCATTCTCACAGAGTATTGTGTCTGTAGAAATATTGAGTTTGGCTTTGACAGGAGGATTAAATACGACTTTTAATGTATCATACACAATCGTACAAGTAGGTATGTGATTCGCTCTCACGATAACACTTGTATTTTTCGTAACAGTGGTGCTAGATCCGGAATTTCCTCCTGTGCTCCACAGTATATTATTGAACTCATTTGATACTGTTAGTACAACTGTATCTCCAGCGCAATAAGGCATAGGAGGTGCATTGATGAATGATTCAGGTAACTTTGTGTAAGAAAATTTAAATATTCCCTGTCCTGCTCCCCATCCGATGCTGTCATTAACAAACCATACATCATCAATATTGGCCCCATCCAAACCGCAATTATGTCGCTCCCAATTTAAGCCTGCATTGGTAGTAGAGAGAACTTCCCCCTTATCTCCACAAATCCATCCTCGTTTATCATCTAAAAGGAATGAACCAAACATTGACTTATTTGTTGTGAAAACATTCCAAGATTTTCCATTATCAGTTGTAAAATTAGCTCCACCATAATCTCTGAGACCTCCGAAACAATCATCGCCTGAAAAAGGAGTCAGAAATGAATTCTTGACATGTGTAATTTCTTCTGCCCAGGCTCTTGGACCAGCTATTGAAGCAAAGACATTCCATGTATCTCCACCATTAAGAGTTTGCCAGAGTAAACCACTCGAAACAGCAAAGCCAAGTCCATTTTTTGAATATAAGATAACATCAGCCATCCCAGATTCATTTTCGCTCCCT
>RGCF01000330.1 GCA_009919265.1 Bacteroidota bacterium
AAACTATTGACAGAACTGCATAAGTCTGGTATAGTAGGAGTTGCAAATGGGCCAGCAGAGTTTGGTCCAAGAGCATTAGGTAATCGAAGTCTTCTAGCTGATCCTAGAGGCCATGATATCAAGGATAAAGTGAATGCTATCAAAAAGCGCCAAAAGTTTCGTCCATTTGCTCCAGTCATTCTGGCAGAACATGCAAGAGACTACTTTGAAATGTCATGGGAAGACTCCCCGTATATGCAATATACTTCAAGATGTAAACATCCTGATAAGTTTCCTGCTATTGTCCATGCTGACGGTACAAGTCGCGTCCAGACTGTAACCCGAGAACAACATCCGGGTCTTTATGAACTTCTTAGTAAGTGGTATGAAGAAACTGGTTGTCCGATGCTATTGAATACGAGTCTCAACATCAAAGGTATGCCAATGGTGAATAACTACAAAGATGCCGATGATTTTGAAGCAAAATACGGCGTGAAAGTGTTTTCCTAATAAATAATTTGATGAATAACATACTTCAGTTTCCTGATAGATTTCGTAAGGAACCTAGGCAATATCGCATCCCACTTTATACGGGTGCCGATGTTGATGTGGTACTGTTCTGTATCAATGCATTCGGTGATACCGAAAAACGAGTTATTTTAGATGATCTTATACAACTGGATCCAATAATTGTTATGGAATGTCTTGACTTTGCGCTGGAATCTGATATGATAAGTTCCAGCACTAAAGAACATATCAAGTGCATAAGGAACTCTGTAGAAGAAAAGTGATATTATGAATATTTTTTATTTGGACCGTGACGTTGCCAAGTGTGCAGAATACCACAATGACAAACATGTGGTCAAGATGATCTTAGAGTATGCACAATTACTATCTACTGCCCATCGTGTCATCGATGGTGTAGAATATCTCGACAAGACTGCCAATGGTCGTTCGATCAAACGTTGGCGACTAGAGGACAATACACTTGAGCAAGAACTCTACAAAGCTACACACATCAATCATCCGAGTGCTGTCTGGGTTCGCCAGTCTAACAATAATTATAACTGGCTTATGTGTCTATTCCAGTCCCTTCTTACAGAATACACTTATCGCTATGGCAAGCATCATGCTACCGAACGGCTAGTATATTTTCTTCGTAAGCCACCGAAGAATATTCCAGTCAGTCATTTGACGCAGCCCACACCCGCGATGCCAGATGAATACAAGGTACCTGGCGACTCGCTACAGTCATATCGTAACTATTATATCGGTGCAAAAAATAATATGGCAAAATGGAAAAATCGTGAAATTCCTGACTGGTGGAGAGCCGCAACGCAATAAATAACTGCATGAAGACAGTTATACCGATTTCACCTCCTGAATGTATCGTGCCTCCCTCGGCACTAGGCGACTCTGCTATGCGCGGAGTCGCCTTTTTTTGTATCAACTCTAACTCAAAAGGACTGTCATGTCGCGCAAACAAAAAACAAACCTACAAGTTGTCTCGACCTCTGATCCACAAGTAACCATAGAAAAGAGTAAATTATGCAAAGTAAGTTACAAAGACCTCAAACATATCCAACCAAAAAACTTCAATCAGAGACAATTTTTTGAATTATACGATCAACAGTCCACAGCAATTTTACTTCACGGTGTAGCAGGAACAGGAAAGACCTACATCGCACTTTATAAAGCACTAGAAGAAGCACTAGATCCAGAAACAGATTATGAACGTGTCATTATCGTCCGTTCGGCTGTTCCTTCAAGAGATATTGGTCACCTACCAGGAGACGAAAAGGAAAAGACGGAAGTTTATCAGTTACCTTATGTAGAAATCTGCGAGGATTTGTTTAATCATATCCAGCCATTTCAGCGATTGCAAGAACAGAAGACGGTGAACTTTATGATCACCTCGTTTGTTCGTGGTATCACTCTAGATAATTCCATCGTCATTGTTGATGAATGTCAGAATATGACGGATATGGAACTCAATTCAATTATGACCCGAATTGGCAGAAACTCAAAGATCATCTTTTGCGGAGATTTCCGTCAGACTGATCTATATAAAAAGAACGATATGTCGGGACTTCAAAAGTTCATCGCTATCGCCGAACTAATGCCTTCGTTCAAGACTGTAGAGTTTTCTGTGCATGATATAGTAAGGTCGAAATTGGTTAAGGAATACATTCTGGCCAGACTAGAATATGAGGAGAGATACGCATAAAAAGACTTGACATAAGGTGCGAATCGTGTTATACATAATGTATGTTCAAAACGATCTATGATTATTCCGATTTCGCTCAAGATGAAACTAAAGCAGATGGTAGCAGAGTTTACGTCAATGCCTCTGGCGTTGGATATCCTTCTGCTACCACTGTTTTGTCTATCCTCAATAAGGATTCCATAAATAAGTGGCGCGAACGTGTTGGTGAAGAAGAAGCCAATCGCGTATCGAAGCAAGCTACTACTCGTGGTAGCAAGATCCACAGCCTTACCGAGGCATATCTCAAGAACGAAGAAGTTGATTTTGATGCTGTAAAAGCGTCCCTGTTGGACAAAGAAATGTTCAACAAGTTCAAATCAATTCTTGATCCTATCGATAACATTCACTGCCAAGAACTGGCTCTTTACAGCGACTTCCTGCGTATGGCTGGTCGCGTAGACTGCATCGCAGAATACAATGGTGTTCGTGCTGTTATCGACTTCAAGACTTCCAATCGTCCTAAGAAGAAGGAATATATTAGTTCCTACTTTATGCAGGCCACTGCATATGCTATCATGTATGAAGAACGAACTGGCATTCCTGTTCCCTTCATCGTGATCTTGATTGCTGTTGATGGTGATGAGCCTCAAGTATTCGTAGAAAAGCGTGATAACTGGGCTAAAAAGTTGCTTGAAACTCGCGATTTGTTTGAAAGTATGAACAATAAATAAGCATTCGATTAGAAGAGAATGCGGAAATGCTAACTGATCTAGAAAATATTGAAAAAAGACTGCCTATCTGTAATGCCTGCCAATTTAAGCGCATGGGTATTTGTATGAAGTGTGGTTGTATTATCAATGCTAAAGTTAGAATTGCGTCTTCAAAATGTCCGATAGGAAAGTGGTAAAAACACTTGACAATTACAGTTTGAATTGTTATATATAGATTATCAGTTGTTGACAG
>RGCF01000034.1 GCA_009919265.1 Bacteroidota bacterium
AAGTATTCTCTTTTGGAGTGATGCATATAAACGCTATCAACATTTTCTCCAAAATGAACAGATTATTCTTGTGCGTGGAAAAAGTGAATTGAATGGTGAGCAATTAAAAATCATAGCAGATGATGCTATTCCTATCGAAGAAGCTCCCGTAAAATATGGGAAAGGATATGTTATCACGATTGAAGACAATGAACAGACAATCAAACAACTGCAGCAATTGAATGCGCTCATGACAAATGGTGGCATGAGTTCTATCATGTTTCGCTTACTTGATTCATCAGGTGAATTAAGATCAAATTTCGTTGCCACAAATCAACCCATTGTTTGTAATCATGAAACAAGTGAGAAAATCATGAGTATTTTTGGCCGTGGCAATCTTCGTTTTCTCATGGACTAATCTTGAAACAATTACTTCCTACAGATAAACCCATCGAAAGAGCCATTGTTGTTTCCGTTGTAAAGAAGGGCGGAGATAGAATTCAAGCCATGGATTACCTTGAAGAATTGGCTTTTCTTGCAGAAACTGCTGGTGCGGATGTTATAGCTAAAGTGTATCAAGAACGAGTAAGACCTGACCGAGCGACTATGATTGGGAAAGGGAAAGTTGCAGAAATTAAAGCGATGATTGAAGAAGATGACATACAATCTGTCATTTTCGATGATGATCTTACACCTATGCAAGTCAGAAATCTTGAGCAAGAGTGGAAAATCAAAGTACTGGATAGAAGTGGTATCATTCTCGACATCTTTGCATCAAGAGCGCGTTCGATGGAAGCCAAAACACAAGTAGAATTGGCGCAATTGCAATATTTAATGCCGAGACTGACTAGAATGTGGACGCACCTTTCAAAACAATTTGGTGGAATTGGAACGAAAGGTCCGGGGGAAACGCAAATTGAAACAGACCGTAGATTGATCCGTGACAGAATCACCAAGCTAAAAGAAAAGCTGCGCGATATTGACATGCAAAGAAAGCAACAAAGAAAGGGACGCGATCACATGCCACGATTCGCCCTTGTTGGATATACAAATGCAGGTAAATCAACGCTCATGAATATCATGACCGGTGCTGATACCTATGTTGAAGACAAATTATTTGCAACACTTGATACAACTGTCAGACAATGTGAATTGCCAAATGGACAACTCATGCTTTTGTCTGATACAGTAGGCTTTATTCGAAAATTACCCACCCATCTTGTTGCATCATTTAGAAGCACACTTGCAGAAGCAGCAGAAGCTGATGCATTGATTCATTTAGTTGATTGCACGCACCCATCATTCAAAGAGCATATACAAGTTGTTCGTGATACATTGTCATCCCTGGATATTGAAGACAAAACAGTGATTCTCGTTTTCAATAAAATTGATCAATTGCAGGATGCAGAGTATGTCCGTGATCTTCAAATTGAATTTCCGGGTTGTATTTGTATTTCGGCAATAAAAGGGTTGAACATTGTTTCTCTCCTGGATCGATTGCAAGATATTGCTCTCGCTTCAGGTGCAACATTGCTCTTTCTCTTACCCTATCATGCTATGAAGGTATTACCAAAGATCTACGAAGCAGGCGAGATAGTGGAGAGAGAAGATTTGGATGAAGGAATTCGGATTTCGGTGCATGTTCCCGCTGAAAAAAAAGATGCACTCTTGCGATTGGCTGGTGATTATGCAATAGAAGATTGATGTTTCTTCTGAGCAAAAAACACAAGTGGGGATGTTGAATGTTGATTGATTGCTTCTACCATAATTGTATGCCATTCACGAGCAGATAATCCTCTCATCCATGTTTCTACAGCTTGTGCTTCTTCTAGTCCGTGAGGATGTCCACGATAAGCGATAACACTGATGCAGCCATCTTCCTGAAGTAAAGTAGAACATGCATCTAATGCCTGTATGGTAGTTTGGGATTGAGTGGTGATTGAATGATCTAAAGCACCTGGCAAATAACCAAGATTGAAAGAGATACAAGCAATGTTTCCGGTATATTCCTCGAATTGATTTGAGAGATCTTTGTGATTCATCAAATGATATTCCACATTCGACCTATCATGTTGTTTCATCAAGTGTTGTGTCGAAATGATTGCTTCTTCTTGAATGTCAATTGCAATGACCTTTCCCTTGCTTCCTATACATAAACTAAAAAAGAGTGTATCATGTCCATTTCCGGAAGTTGCATCAATCACGATATCACCTTCCTTTAAGCATTCCTTCAAGAACATATGAGCAATATGTACTGCTTGCATCATCTTAGTCATTGTGAATCAGTACATCATATAGCATTCCGATTGCCTGAGCAACTGATCGTTCCCGATTTATTGCTCTGTCTCCACCAAAACTAAATCGCTTTGCAATGACTTGCTTTGCATCAGCAATTGCAATCCAGACAGTGCCTACGGGTTTTTCTTCACTTCCACCATCAGGACCAGCTATTCCAGTTATTGAGATGCAAAAATCTGTATTCAACACTGTTCGTCCACCTTTCGCCATTTCTTCTGCAACTTCTTTGCTTACTGCTCCATATTGATCCAATGATGAATTGGATACTCCCACCAATTGGTTTTTCAAAGCATTGCTATATGTTAAAAATCCACCCATGAAATAAGAAGAAGAACCGGACTCTTGTGTAAAAGCTGCGCCGAGTAAACCACTTGTACATGATTCAACAACGCTTATGGTCTTGCCCTGCTGTTTGAGTAGACCTGTGGTTACAGAGAGTAGCGAATCATTTCCAAAACCAAAAACATATGTTCCAACTTTATCACATAGTAGTTGTTGTATCTCTTTTAATCTCATCTCTGCTTCAGATTTGTCTTGATGCATGATCCCGATGCGTAATCGCACACCCTGATATGAAGGTAAAAATGCAAGTGATTCATTTTCTCTCAAGAAATATTCTGGTTCACCTATCAAATCTGCCAATGCGGATTCAGGAATTCCCTTTGTAAGAATTGTATGAAAAAATGGTTTCTTACCAGATTCTCGTTCAATTCGTGAGCGCAGCAGGGGAAGCACATGTTCATTCATTATCCCTTTCAATTCAGAGGGAACGCCAGGCAGTGATACATAGATGACATCATCTTTTTCGAATAACATGCCTGGAGCTGTACCTCTTGGATTCGCCAAAATTGTGCATTGAGAGGGAAGTAATGCTTGATCCATATTGCGTTGATTGAGAGGTAATCCGCGAAGTCTAGCTCTCGCTTTTAAATTGTTCAGCGTTGTTTCATCGAGAAGTAATTCATCATTAAAATATGTCACGAGTGTTTCTTTTGTTTTATCATCATGTGTTGGACCCAATCCTCCAGACATAATGATGCAATCAGCCTCTTGTGATAATTCTTTCAATTCTTTTAGTAGAGCTTCTGTTGAATCACCAATTGTACTGTGTCTAAGTACTTGTGCTCCAATTTCAGTGCAGGCATGACCTAGCCATGAGGCATTTGTATTGATAATTTGTCCAAATGAGGCATTTGTATTGATAATTTGTCCAATGCATATTTCATCACCAATTGTCAGGATTGCAATATTCATGATGATTCACTCTCAGATGTTTGCGTCCTTATTGCTATGATATAGAGTCCTGCCAAAACGAAATTCATCGTAAACTTGCTTCTCCATGATGATGATATCAATCCAAAAGGGATGCTGATGACAGACATCATTGCATGATACATACTCATCAGCAGCATGATGAATGTGAGAGAAGATTCTGGCTGATGTTTTGTGATGAATTTCTTTTTAGAATCAACCAGCATTTCAAGAGATTGCAAGGATGGGCTATTTCCACCATAGGTTGCGCCACGCACATGCATGATTGTTGCATTGGGAACAAACAATACCCCCTTTCCGGATTGCCACATTCGTTGACAAAAGTCTGCTTCTTCCCCAAAGAAGAAAAATGATGAGTCAAATCCTCCGATTGCAATAAATGAATCTCTATGTATAAGCAATGCTGCACCGTCTGCATAGGGTATGAATCTTGACTTGCGAGCTATGCCAAGTTTCATTGCAATAGACTCCAACACATTCTCGATAGCAGATGAAAAAGACAGATAATGTAATGCTTCCGAATAACCAGGAAAAAAGCCCCAACTTCTTTGTCTTGAATTATCTGGATAAACTTGTTGTGGACAAGCTATGCCTACATTCTGATGAGAAAGTGTAGCTTGCCATAGATGGAGTATTGAATTCGATCTGAATTCTATGTCTGCATTCCCAATAAATACCCACTCGCTAGTGGAATGTTCAACTCCAATATTCACTGCATGAGCATAGCCTTTGTTTTCTTCAAGGGAAATGACAATGACATCGGGGAAACTCTCTTTTACATTTTCAACTGTTAAATCATTTGAGGCATTGTCAACAACAATAATATTGCCGATTTCACAACCTTGTGGTGCATGTTTGATTGAGTTCAAACATTTCAATAGAAGTGTTTGAGTATTATATGATATCAGTATGATGTCTATTGTCATTGCTTTTATGTCGGTCAAAAAAGAAAGGCGATCTCTTTGATCGCCTGTGGGAATTTCGTCGGAGTGATAGGATATAACCTCCGACCCACTTGTCCTTCATGAGGTTCTCTACTTGGCAGCGCCACACTCCGATACGACGAAATTACGGATTTTAACTTTGTTGTCCATAGGCCTTCTGCATACCTAAGTACAATGCCATCATGGACTTCTCCGCTTCACTTCTATTTTGAGCCACACTTATTGCGCGTTCATGTGTACCTGCATGAGTATAAACATCATGGGTTGGTGGTTGGATAGATGCTTCATAAATGATTTGTGCTGCATCTTTTGCACTGAGCATGGAAGCAAGAGGAGCTAGAGATAACCCTTGTTCTTTAGCAATGCTGCGTGATTCCTTGATTCCGGCCATGAATAAATTTCCAATTGGTCCGCCTTCTGTAACTGCAGCCCATTCTGTAATGACACCATCCGGGCATACTGCAGTTGCATGAATATGTGAACCGGCGAGTTCAGCTCTGAGTGATGCTGTGAATCCCATCACAGCATGTTTTGCAGAAACATATGCACTATTGAAAGGGAAGCCCATGGTTCCTGCGACACTTGCAATATTGATTATATGACCACTACCTTTTTCTTTCATGTGTTTCAATGCAGGAGCAGTCATATACCACAAAGAGAAAACATTCACTCCAAAAATACTTTGCAATTGTTCGGGAGTTGTATCTTCAACTGAAGCGAGATTTCCTCTACCAGCATTATTGACGAGAATATCCAATCCACCAAAATGAGTGATGGTTTGTTCAACACAAGCTTTTGCTTGATCGGGTTTGCTCACATCAACTTGCATTGCAAGGCAAGTACCACCTGCATTGACAATCTCCTGTTGAATTGCTTGTAATTTGTCCAATCTTCTTGCACAGATTGCAATGGAATGTCCTGCTTGTGCAGCAATCTTCGCTAGTTCTGCACCTATTCCAGAAGATGCACCCGTAATCAAGATAATACTCATGTGTTAATTCCTTTATGAAAGTGATCTTAACCGCTCAATCTCATCACGAAGTTCCGCAGCTCGTTCAAAATCAAGGTCACGCGCTGCTTTTTTCATTTCTTCATAGAGTTGTTCGATGAGATCTTTTCTTTGATCTTCAGTTAAATATTTCATCATTGGTTCAGCAGCTTTTCTCACTCTTGCTTGTTCAAGCTCACCACGCCTTTTTACTTTTTGTGCTTGGATGTCTGCAACAGACGTTGATTGCAAAATCTCTTCCAAAGATTTATATACTGTTGTTGGATTGATTCCATGCTCTGTATTGTATGCAATCTGCTTTTCTCTTCTTCGATTTGTTTCATCAAGAACAGCTTGCATGGATCTAGTGATGGTATCTGCATAGAGAATAACCAATCCATCGGCATTTCTTGCGGTTCTTCCTGCTATCTGTAAAAGCGATCGTTCACTCCTTAAAAAACCTTCTTTGTCCGCATCAAGAATTGCGACTAATGAAACTTCAGGCATGTCCAATCCTTCTCTGAGAAGATTGACCCCAACCAATACATCGAATTCTCCAAGTCGCAAATTGCGAAGTATCTCAACACGCTCAAGTGCATCTATTTCTGAATGAATATATGCCACTTTGATTCCCAGATTTGTCAAATACTCAGACAAATCCTCTGCCATGCGTTTTGTGAGCGTGGTAACAAGCACGCGTTCTTTTTTGGGGATTCTCAAGCGGATCTCATAGAGCAAGTCGTCAATTTGCGTTCGTACCGGTCTAATATCCATTGCAGGATCGAGTAGCCCCGTAGGTCGAATAACTTGTTCGACAATAACCCCTTCACATTTTTGCAATTCATAGTCTGCAGGTGTTGCACTTACAAAAATTGCTTGATTGATTAATGATTCGATTTCTTCGAAACGCAATGGACGATTTTCCAATGCAGAAGGAAGGCGAAAACCATGTTCAACCAATGTTGTTTTGCGTTTTCTGTCACCATTATACATAGCTCTTAATTGAGGTAGAGTCACATGGCTTTCATCAATGATGAGAAGAAAATCCTCGGGGAAATAATCAAATAAGCATTGTGGCCTATCACCGGGTTTTCTTCCGGTTAGATGCATGGAATAATTTTCAATGCCTGAGCAATACCCAACCTCTTTCATCATTTCCAAGTCGTGAAGCGTTCGTTGTTCAAGTCTTTGTGCTTCAAGAAGTTTATTTTCCCTGCGCAATTCAATCAACCGATCACTGAGTTCATTTTTGATGTCTGCCATGGCCCTAATGAGTTCATTTTCAGGGGTCACGAATTGTCTGGCAGGGTAGAGCACTACAGAGTCAATCCTCCCTAATACCTGACCTTCCACTCTTGAAATGATACTGAGTTTTTCGATTGTATCGCCAAACATTTCAATGCGAATGCCTTGCTCATCTTCTTGTGCAGGCATGACATCAACGACATCGCCTCTTACTCTAAATGTACCGCGAGTCCATTCAAAATCATTTCTTTGATAAAACAAATCGGTCAATCGATAAATCAATGCTTTTCTATTGATTTCTTGACCTTCAAACAAATGAAATATCATTGATGAAAATGATTCTTTATCACCTATGCCATAAATGCAACTCACAGATGCGATAATAATCACATCTCTTTTACCTTCCACAAGTGCACTTGTTGCTCTCAATCGAAGTCTGTCAATTTCATCATTGATAGCAAAATCTTTTTCGATATAGGTGTCAGTCGTAGGGATATATGCTTCTGGTTGATAATAGTCATAATAACTGATGAAAAACTCAACACTATTATCCGGAAAGAATTGTTTGAACTCCCCATACAATTGTGCAGCAAGAGTTTTATTTGGTGAAATCACTAAAGCTGGTCTCTTGCATTCGGCAACTACATTTGAAATGGTAAATGTCTTTCCGGATCCGGTAACACCAAGCAATGTTTGGAATTGATCCCCGCGCATGATCCCCTCAGACAATTGTTTGATTGCCTCCGGCTGATCACCCGCCGGTTTATAGTGAGATGTAAGTTCGAACTCTTTCTGTTTCATGAATGTTGTTCACGTATTATTCGGCAAAATTCAGTGTTTTTACCCTTTTTTAGCCACGCAAATTCAAAAAATATGTTGACAACCCCCTATCTGAAACTGTATATTTACAGTCCGTAGAATGCAACATGGTTCGGGTACTTTTAAGCAGGTGATTATAAGACATTGATTTCTTTACTGCTTGCAGAGTTATCCACATGTTATTCACATGTTTTCAACTTTTTCCATTATCTAGTGTGTCCTTATGAAATTATCAGAATTCAGGTATATCTCGCCAAAATCGAGCATTGCAAAATTTCCTGCAGATCCTCGTGATTCAGCCAAAATGATGGTATTGAATAGGGCCAATGGTGAAATTGAAGATAAAGTGTTTAAAGACATCATGGATTATTTCCAAAAGGGAGATTGCATTGTGTTGAATGACACAAGAGTTTTTCCTGCTCGTGTCTTTGGGAAAAAAGAAAAAACCAATGCTAAAATCGAAGTCATGTTACTCCGTGAATTGAAAGCACAAGAGCGTATTTGGGATGTATTGGTTGAACCTGCGAGAAAAGTTCGTATTGGGAACAAAATATATTTCGACAATAATAAATTCTATTGTGAAGTGGTCGATAATACTACCAATCGTGGAAGGACTGTTCGATTTAGTTATGATGGTGATTTATTTAAAGTGATTGAGCGCATTGGTGAGATGCCTTTGCCAAGTTATATCAAGCGGGATCCAACAGAACATGACAAAGAAACATATCAATGCGTATTTGCAAATCCAGAGAAAACGGCATCGATTGCGCCGCCAACTGCAGGACTTCACTTCACACAAAAGATGTTGAAGGAGCTTGATAAGAAAGGTGTTCGCATTGCCTATGTGAGTTTAAATATTGGTCAAGGTATTTTTGAAAACATCGAAGTCGAGGATCTTACAAAGCATCGCATGTATTCAGAATATTTTGAAATCACCAAAGATAATGCTGATACGATAAACAAATCTTTAAAAGCGAAAAAGAATGTTTATGCTGTTGGATGCAGTGTTGCACGGGCTTTGGAAGCAAGTGTTTTGACAACAGGAGCAGTGAAACCAAATCGTGGTTGGACTGACAAGTTTATTTATCCTCCTTATGAATTTAAAATTGCGAATCGTTTCATAACGAATTTTCATCCACCTGCAACGCCGTCAATATTACTTTCTGCTGCATATGCCGGGAAGGATTTATTGTTCAAAGCATATAAGCGTGCAATTAAGAGTGATTATAGACTCTTCGCTTATGGTGATGCAATGTTGATTATCAATGAGTGAGATAGATGAAAATCGCACCTGAGCTATATGATTTTTCACAAGCATTTTTCACTTCATATGAAAAAGAAGGGAAACTGGTATCCTTTTTTGGTGACGGTCATCCTTATTATGCCGGAAGTGTTGTGAAAGCAATGGCAAGCGCAAAAAACGGATATCAAAAAATCGCTGATTTGTTTGAAGATGATATTCGTAAGGCAGAGCGTGAAGACTATACACCTGATCGTGCAGAACTTGAATCATTCTTTGAAAGACTTGATCATGAATTCAAGCCGACTGTTGTTCATGTAGAGAAGTTGACTCCAACAATTACTGAAATCATAGTGCATGCACCGGCTGCAGCAAGAAATTTCAGACCTGGCGAGTTCTACAGGATGCAGAATTATGATACAGATCCAATCATTATTGATGGAAAACCGATGTCGATGGAAGCGCTTGCAATGACAGGTGCCTGGACAGATATTGACAAAGGATTGCTTTCGATGATTGTTCTTGAAATTGGTGCATCATCTCGCCTTGTGCAATATGTAAAGCCCGGACAAAAACTAGTAGTGATGGGTCCTACAGGTGCTCCCACTGAAATACCATTCGGAGAAACCGTTCTGCTTGCAGGCGGCGGACTTGGGAATGCAGTACTTTTTTCCATTTCAAAAGCATTAAAAAAACAAGGTTGCAATGTGATGTATTTCGCCGGATATAAACAAGGCGAAGATGTTTTTAAGATGGATGAAATCGAATCATCAACCGATAAAATTGTGTGGTGTACAGATACCGGTGTTGAGATACAGCCCCGCAGACCACAAGATGTTCATTTCAGAGGCAATATCATTCAGGCGATGGTAGCCTATGCAGAAGGAAGAGCAGGAGATCAAATAATTCCATTGAAATCTGTTTCAAGGATCATTGCAATTGGTAGTGATGGAATGATGAATGCTGTTAGAGAAGCTCGAATGAATGTATTGCAACCATATCTAGGGGAGCATATTGCAATTGGTTCGATCAATTCACCAATGCAATGTATGATGAAAGAGATTTGCGCACAATGTTTGCAAAAACATGTTGATCCCGAAACAGGAAATGAAATCACTCCTGTATTTTCATGTTTTAATCAAGATCAAGAATTAGACAGAGTAGATTTTGCGCACCTAAAAAGCCGTTTGCGGCAAAACTCTGTATTGGAAAAGCTAGGTAATTCCTGGCTTTCGCATCTTCTAACCTATACACAGGCATAATGCCCAACTAATGCCCAACTAATTGGAATATCACCATGAATGCACAGACCATCCAGCATCAAACTATTTCGCTCATGAATACCATTTGTGATATTGGTGCAGCTACAGCGGTATTGAATTGGGATCAAGAAACATATATGCCTCATGGTGGATCGATGACGAGAGCTGAACAAATTTCCACGCTCAGCACATTGATGCATCAAATGCTTACTGGTGATAATGCCAAACAATTGGTTGAAGGTATAAAAAAAGAACATGGTACAAATGATCAACCTCTCATGCGCCTCTTTGTTGAGGAACATGAGAAAGCGATAAAGTTGCCTGAAGATTTAGTGAAGCGAGTTTCAAAAGCTCAAGCATTGGGTCAAGACATTTGGAAGGAAGCCAGAGCAAATAAAGATTTTTCTGCATTTGCATCCATTCTTGATGAATTATTGACATTAAAAAGGGAAGAGGCAGAGTGCAGAGGATATGTAGAAAATAGATATGATGCATTGCTTGATATCTATGAGCCTGGTGCAACAGTTTCTCATTTGAATCCTGTTTTTGACAAATTACGCGATGCAACTTCAACCATCCTAAAAGCAATTGAACCAGTAAAGCAAACTGTAAGTGATAAGCCATTGCTGCAGCATTTCCCTGGAGATGCGCAAATGGCATTTTCCAAATTCATTGCTGAAAAAATGGGATTTGATTTTTCTCGTGGCCGCATGGATTTGACTGCCCACCCTTTTTGTACATCATTCACGCAACATGATGTTCGTTTAACAACAAGGATCAATGAACAAGATTTGTCTTCATGTTTATATGGAGTAATTCACGAGACAGGACATGGTTTATATGAGCAAGGTTTTCCTTCGAAATATGCTCGGACATTTGCTGCGGAAGGTGCATCAATTGGCATGCATGAATCTCAATCATTGCTTTGGGAGACAATCGTTACAAGAACAGAAGAGTTCTGGCAATTTGCAATGCCACATTTTGCTAAGTATTTTCCTGAGCAAGCAAAAGGATTATCACCAAGGGACATGTTTCATGCAGTCAATACCATTCAGCCATCGCTGATTCGTGTTGAAGCAGACGAAATCACATATAATATGCATATCATTTTGCGATTTGAAATTGAACGAGATTTGATCAATGGTTCACTTGCAACAAAGGATATACCTGAAGCATGGAATGCAAAAATGAAAGAGTATTTGGGTGTGACACCACCAAATGATGCATTGGGTTGTTTGCAAGATGTGCATTGGTCATTTGGAGGTTTCGGATATTTCCCAAGTTATACACTTGGGAAATTGTATGCCGCAATGGAATGGAAGAAAATTCAAGAAGTTATGCCGCAAGTAAAGCAAGATATTGCAAATGGAGAATTCTCTGGAATTTTATCATGGCTGCGTGAACATATTCATGCATATGGAAGAACTGCAAAACCCGGTGAAATCATCAAGCAAGTAACTGGTAATCCATTATCTGAAGAAGAATTTGTACGATATGCCTATGCAAAAGCATCTTCAGTATATGGTATACAATTAGGATGATATGAAAATCCGAATCTTATTACTGTTTGCATGTTTTGCCTTTTCTTCTTGTGGAGATGGAGCAACTGTGCAACAAGACACATTGAAATTTGGATGTTTTCTCAATTCTCCAGAACATCAAAAAGAACTTGAAACAATGCTTGCTGAATTTTCAAAAGCAGAGCATGTAAAAGTAGAATTGATAGGTCTAAATTGGTCTGATGGAAAAACAAAACTCATTTCCGCATTCAATTCCGGTACTGAGCCGGACATCATAGAACTTGGTTCCGATTGGGTAGCGCAATTTTCAGGGGCTGGTGTATTATCCAAACTTACTCCTCAAGAAATTCAGTCCGAACGATTTCCTCCTGTTTCTTTAGGTCCGGCAATTTGGAATGATTCACATTATGCAGTACCATGGGTATTGAGCACACGCATCATGTTTGTCAATGATGGACTTCGTGAAAAAGCAGGATTATCTCAATTACCTTATCCAAAAACAATCAGTGAACTGAAAGATCAGGCTTCTATAATTCAACAAGCTTGTGGTAAAGGTGTATATGGCATTGGAATCATCAGTCAGGATTTGCATCAAGTATATAAGCGTGTGCTTCCAATCTTGTGGAGTAATGGTGGAGATATCATTAGCAAAGATGGGAAGCCAATCTTGGATGATTCGCTAAATATCGAAGCTTTACATGCTTATGCCTCCTTGGTCCCGTTTGGTATCATTGAATCTGCTAAGCAATTGGATAAAATGTTCATCCAAGGGAAGATTGGATTTTGGGTAAGCGGACCATGGCTTTTGGAAAAAATCCCCAAAGAGCAATCGTCGATTCGCTATGGATTAGCACTTGTGCCTGGTATGAAATCTGAGACCGGATTATCATTCACTGGTGGTGATTATTTGGCAATAAGCAAAAAAAGCACAAAAAGAGCTAAAGCATTAAAACTCATACAATTCCTAACCTCAAGCAAACAAACAATGCGTCTTTGTAAATTGAGTATCACGGCTGGAATTCCCGCTGATATTCAGGGGCAACAAGATCCATTCTTCAAAACCATACCCGGGTTTACAGTATTTATTGAACAATTGGGGAAATCAAGATTGTCCGCCGTGCACCCAAAATGGTTGGATATTGAATATGCTTTCGAACTAGCTGTATCTCAAGTAGTTTATGGGGAACAAACCCCTTTGACTGCTTTACGGGAAGCCCAACAAACCGTTCAGGCCATTATGGCTCATTGATGATAAGAATGTCATGTTGTAATGTAAGTTCCGGTTTGTGATGTATTCAATTGGTCCAAAAAATCAGTTTATCCACAATCATGCACAAACCACGATTATCGTTTGGTTACAAGTGGTTTTTCTGCGTATTTTGTATGACGAATATCCGTGTGAATAGGATCTTTTCTAACTAATGAAGAATAACAATCATTTATATAGTATGAGGAATTTCACCATGCTTTTCCGTACTCTGTTCATTATGCTAAGTTTTTTGTGTGTTCACTCATACAATGTGCTAGCTGAAACACCTCAAATGGGTAAAGTTTATCCATTGAAAAATACAGCATTAAAAACTGAAGGGATGCGTTTTGCTCAACCAGCTTTGAGCAATGTTTCTGTGTCTCAACAGACAGCAGGCAAAACTGTTCTTGCAACTAGTAGCAATAATGTTGTTGAAGTAGGCAAGAAGATTCGTAGGCCACAAACATCAACAACTCCTTTCATGAAAACAACTGGAGCATTACCAGGAATTCTATTGGGTATCACCTATTATGATTTGCAATCGAATGGTTCAATGCCTCATCGCATTTCCTATTTTGAAGAGGGTAATGATAAATCAGCACAGGTTATATGGATGTCAGCAGTTGATATGGATCGTGGAACCCCGCCACATCCTACAAGAGGTAGCTATTATGCCTTAGTCGACATGAGCGATCCAGTTAATCCTGAAAAGTATGCTGATATAGAATGGGATAGAATTGAAGGTACTACACGCTCTGGATTTCCGTCTATCATTCAGTATAAAGATGGATCAGTTGGTTCCATTGCTCACGTTATCAGTACTGCCTCATCAGCTTCTGCTATGAGAGTTACAAAGAATACAAGTTTTGGTGATATTGCATTTACTTCAAAGCAAATTCCAGGTTCGGATTCATCATTATGGGGTCATGCAGCTGTTGATGGAGATGATGTTACTCATCTTGTCTTTACCTCAGATACTTCAAGTAAAAACTTTGGCGAACAAGTTGTGTATATGCGTTCAACGGACAAAGGAAATTCATGGTCTGATCCAATCATCATGACAGGCCCATTGTCTGACCCACAATTGCCTACAGGCAGAGGCGCTAATTCATATCAATTGGCAACAAGAGGTAGTACAGTTGCTCTTGCTTATCAAGATACCACCTTCAATCTTCGCGTCATAAAATCCGAAGATAATGGAAAAACTTGGGGCAATCCTATCAATGTTTTTGGAGGTTCGCGCCATCAAAGTGCATACATGATCGAGGATTATGGAGATGGAACATTTCGTGCTACAACCGATACCGTTCCAATCTGCGGACCATCTTTTGACATCGTCTTAGACTCCGATGGATTTATACATGGCATGGCATCTACAACCCCAAGTTGGAATATCGGTACAGCTCAATTGAATGATGATGGACAGATAGAATTTCTTGAAGATTCAACTTTCGCCAGCATTTATACACGAGTTCAAGGTGTGTATTTTAATGAACAAGCGAATTCTTATGGTTTGACAACAATGGCTGAAGATTGGGATGGCCAAGGAACAGTTGTAACTCGTCCTTTTGGTTCCGGTCTATGTCGTCACTTCAAACTCGGTGTTGATGATGCAGATAATTCATTGTATATGGTATATACAGGAATTAAAAATGGAGATTTGTATGAAACCATATTAGCAGATAATAATCCTGCTTCAGGATTGCAGGGGCACATTTACATCTCCAAGAAATTTAATGGAGCAGATAATTGGGAACCTGAGATTGATTTGACACCGATTGAGTATGATTGCCAATTCCCATCAATGTACCAGAGAGTAAAAGATGGTGTGATCATGATGGCATATCAAGCAGATCGTACACCGGGTATTAGTATCCAGAATGCCAATCAAGATATTGAAGAAAACTATGTTCATTTTCATTCATTCCGTCCAACATTTGTTGGTGTGAATGAAGATCAGCAAGCAATTACAGATATTTCTATTTCACCAAACCCTGCACAAGATTTGGTGACAATTTCTTTTGGAACTATTTCTGAAACAGTTTCATTACATATTGCTGATGCTTTGGGTCAGACAATCGCAACAATGCCTGAACAATTCAGTAAAGACGGAACTGTCATGTTGTCAACTGTATCATTCCCTGTTGGAACATATTTCTGCACTATTCGTTCAGAGAAGGGCATTGCAACCAAAACATTCTCAATCGTTAGATAACATAAAAAATGGGTTGTCCGCAGAGGGCAACCCACTTCTTTGATAATTACAATTACTTATACATTATTCATCCGAGTCAAATCGGTTTATCGGAGATACTATGAAACTAAGGCTACTTGCATTATTTCTATGTATGCTTACCGCACCCTTGAGCGCAATCGCAGGATTATATGGTACGCTCTCGGGTAAAGTGACAGATGACAAAGGCAAACCAGTTGTTGGAGCCACCGTTCGAGTGCAGGGAACAACACGTGGGGCTTTTGTTAAAGCAGATGGCAAATATATTGTCGTCAATATACCCGCCGGTACATATACCGTTGTCTTTAAAGCAGTCAATTACAAAGACTTTAAAGCATCGGTTAGCATATCTGCAGACCAAACCACAGAATTGAATGCACGCATGCAAGAAGCTACCGTGACATCAAATGCCGTTGTGGTTGATGCTAAAAAAGAACAGAACATGGTCAGCAAAACTCAGATTGGTTCACTACGAAGCAATCAGGGTGAAGACAATATCCGCGTTGCGCGCGAGACAGTTCAAGGTATTGTTGCTTTGAATGCCGGTGTGCAAGGAGCGGGAAATGGTTTCCAAATTCGTGGATCACGTCCGAATGAAACGCAAATCCGTGTTGACGGATTGGAAGTATCTGATCGATTCAGTGGTGGATTTGGATCTAGTGGTACCACATATTCTCCAACGGTATCAAATTTTGCCGTTGAAGAAGTCCAGGTTCTCACAGGAGGTTTTTCTGCTGAATATGGGAATGTTATTGGTGGTTTCGTGAATACTGTTGTAAAAACTGGACGCACAGATCGCTATGAAGGATTTATCCGTTGGAGAAGAGATTTGCCGGCTTTATTTGGAGAGGCAGGTAATGGCGTGAAACTCATGAATAAAGATGAAAATTCTTTTGACATTGGTATTGGTGGTCCATTGCAAGTTCTTGAGAATGCAACATTCTTTTTGACAGGTCGTTATGCCCGTGAAATTTATGGTGGTGCATCTTTGGGAGTTTTTGATCCAGCTGGAAATAATCTTGGTCAATTGCCCAATCAAGAGACATGGGTTCGTAATATGACAGGTCGCATGAAATTTAATTTCAGTGATCTTAGTATTACACTTGGTGGTCAAATTGGTTTGACAAGTCGTGAGCGTAATAGCTGGGGTTGGTTATATGCAGATGACCTCGGTGTAAAAAATCAAAAAGTTGATTTGCAAACAGGTAGACTCACTCCAGGTGATACAATCTATGTTCCTGAATATGCAGCAAAATTAGCTGTTGTAAACAATATTGTGAACAATGCATTTATTCGCGTCAATCAAACATTGTCATCAAATAGTTTTTTTGAATTCACAGTTTCTAATAACTCAAACAACAATGAGATTGGAAAAAGACAAAGCTTTGATGATCCCGGAATTTTTGGAACAATCGATGTATACAAACCACAAGATTTGTATCAACCAAGAACAAATACAAAATCAGAATTTCCTTCAGAAATGTTAGCCAACTCTGACGGTGCAATTGATTGGTTCCAAAGTGCACCAAGAACACAGCGCACTGCTGATGGTTATCTATTCCTTGACATCTATCAAAGAAATCCTTTGACAGGATATATTGAAGATAATGCGAATGCTTCAAGTACAGACAATCCATATGGATTACAAGGTTTCTTTAATAGACATGGCAATGAAAGAAACTTCGAATTTAGAAGTCAGAACTTCTTTCAATTCGATGGTTTCTACAATGCAAATATTGATGCAGGTGATATTACGCATAATTTCAAGACTGGATTTGAAGTTCGTTCCTATGAACTTCGTCGTCATAGTAATTCACTTCCTTGGGACGGGAATCCATTCTTTGATATTTACACAGATCAATATGGCGGAAATATCTATAGCAAAAATGCTATCAATCCTGATGTTGTGAATGAACGCACAGGAAAGCCTATGAAGCCAATCGAGGCATCAGGGTATGTTCAAGATCAAATGAAGTATAAGGGCATCATCATCAATGCAGGTTTGCGTTTTGACATGACAAACCCAAATGCTATTTACAGATCGCAACGTTCCAATGTTTGGTTGCCAATTTCTTCCACAGATGGTTTCTCAGAAGCAACAGTAAAGTTTCAGTTGAGTCCTCGTCTTGCCATTACATATCCTGTAACAGACAGATCTATCTTCACATTAGCATATGGCGTGTATTTCCAAATGCCAAACTTCAGCTATATGTATGATGGATTCAATACTGATCGTCTTCGTGGAAATACCATTGTTGGTAATCCAAACATGGAAGCACAAAAAACAAATGCATATCAAGTTTCATACAATTTGCAGCTAAATGATGATTTTGCATTTGATTTGACAGCCTATTACAAAGACATTTATAATCAAGTTGGTATTCGCTATTTCAGAGTGGTTCCTGATAATTATCAGGAGTATGCCGTTGCAGAATATGGTTCTGCTCGTGGTATTGAGTTTACTTTGCGTAAGCGTCCAACAAATCACATCGGTTTTAATATCAACTATACGCTAGCTTCTGTTTCAGGTACATCTTCAAGTCCTGAAAGTAACTATGCACTTCAACCAGATCCATATACAGGACAGGTTACATTCCCACTTGCTGAATTCCCATTCAATTCTGATCGCCGTCATGTCATCAATGCAATCATTGATTTTGTATGGGGTAGAAATGAAGGGATGGAATTGGCTGGAATGCATCCTATGGAAAACATGACAATCAGTTTCACCAATCGATTCTTGACAGGAACTCCATATACTCGTCAAGATCGTCGTGGAAATCCAATTGGAGAATTCAATGCTGAGCGTCAACCATCATTCTTCTCAACAGATCTTCGTATAACAAAAGCTTTCATGTTGCAAGACTGGTTTGGCGAATCAATGGGAAGAACATCATTGCAAATTTTTGCTGATGTGTTCAACTTGTTCAATCGTACCGAAGTTACCGGCTTATTTGCAAGAACACAAGATCCAAATAATGATGGAGATGTATTGGATAGAATGCTTGGTGATTTCAGTCCTGTGATCTGGTATCGTGATGCAAATCTTTCTAATCCATCATCATTCCAACCAACTCAGTATGATATTTATGGAGAGCGTTTGTACAGAGAACAAGCGGACTTCAACAAAGATGGAATCGTAACTCAAGAAGAAAAATACCAGTCTTACAAAATTTGGAGACAAGACAGAATTGCTTTCCGTGGAAATTATCAAACTCCTCGTTCAGCATTTTTTGGTATGATGATTAACTTTTGATCCCAACAATTTGATTGCACAAAGGTGTATATATGTCAACAACATTTCATAGAATAACAATCTGGATTCTACTTGTGGCTACCACAAGTGGCTTCTCCTTCGCAAAAACGAAGGACGGATCAGGTGCCGGTAAAGGTGGGGATCAAACCCTTAGAGCCGTTAGTGGTACATATGATTTGCAGCAAAACAGGGTGAGTAGAATTCAATTCTTCTCAACAAATTATGGTATCATCGGACTCGATGTAGCCAATAATGTGGGCGGTGGAAAATGGCCTCGTGGATCCAATAACCAATATATTTTTGGTGGTGGAATTTGGTTCGCTGCCAAAAAATTGAACCCGATTGGCGACACAGTAAAACTATGTGCCATCTCCTATAATCCAAATTCTGGATTATCCTGGATGGTGCCTGGTCGCATTGAAGATCAAGACTTAGTAAATGATGCTAGTCGTGAGAAATATCGTTTATATTTCTCTTCAGATTATCGTCGCTCAGATGGATCTGCAGTTAAACCGGCAGATGGTACATCCCCTTGGCCTATTTGGGATGTGAGTGATAATCCAAATGATGAACTCAGAAAAGATCGCTATTTCGGTGGTTATGTAGATGCTATTGGTTCAAGAACATTGGATGCATATCCAAAAGGGCCAGCATTCATTTCAGGTGAAGATATTTTCGCAACATTCAAAGACACAGATTTGAATCGTTATGAAGGTGGTGTTGGTCGCCGTCGCAGTGAAGGATATCCAATGCGTCTTCAATATGAACAAATGATTTACTCATGGGGTTTTGGTGATTATCGTGATTTCTTATTCATCAAATATGCTGTGATCAATAAATCAAAAGACACATTGCGTGATTGTTGGCTCGCACCTGCATTCGACATGGATATAGGTATATCAGGTTCCTCTGCAAACTATGCAGCAAATGATAGAACACGATTTTATGATGAAGAAGATACATTGAACTTAGCTGTACAATGGTCTCAAGGAAATCAAGGCGAAGCTGGAAAAGGCTTTGGATATATTGGATTTGACTTCTTGGAGAGTCCTGCAACATATCCTGCTTTAGTTCCAATTGATACAGTGCCTGATCAAAATGGTCAAGACTCCATCGTGTTTAAACTTGTTGGAGCTAGTCCAGACTCAGCAACATTCCTTCGTGGTGATAAACGCGTATATTCAAATAAAGAGCAATTAGGTCTGAAAACATTCCGTAATTGGGTTATCACCGATGATCCAAAAGAAAATGATCAGCGATATGATTTTATGGCTTTGGGCATCAAAGATGGTGATACACCAGCGGGTGACAAACGATTCTTGATGGCAACAGGACCATTCTCACTCAGACCAGGCGATACTGCAAGAACTGTTGTTGGTCTTATCATGGCAAATACACCAACTGGTGGTGATGCAACAGGTGCAACAGCAGATATCGTTGAACTTATCAAACGCGACAAATTTGCGCAAAGAGTATATGATGATAATTTCCGTACTCCAACGCCTCCGGAACCAGCCAAAGTGAGCTGGAGACCATTAAATAACGCTGTTATCGTTCAGTGGGATTCAACTTCAGAATATTCTTATGA
Organism: Bacteroidota bacterium; assembly: GCA_009919265.1. Lineage (GTDB taxonomy): Bacteria > Bacteroidota > Ignavibacteria > Kapaibacteriales > UBA961 > UBA961. Next base: position 19,894 of record RGCF01000034.1, read on the forward strand.
TGATCTTGAGCGTGGCTTGGACTTCATGGGTTATCGTCTATATCGTGCACGCCGAACTGATTTAGATTCATTTGATATTGATACAAGACGCAGCATTGGTAGAGGCCCATTTGGATGGAAACAAATCAAAGAATGGACAATGCCCACACCATTTGTAAAGTCTGTAAGCACTCCTTCACTTGATGATATTGCATTAGCTCCGACTTATGATTCATTCCAAGTTGTTCGACAAATCGATTCATTCAGTTATGAAGTTCGTCGTTTCATGCAAGGCTCAACTCGCAAAAATCCTTTGGGTTCTGAACCATGGAGCACTTATTTCAAATCTTTGAGTGCAGGTGATAGAAGAACTATTCTTTCAGGTGTTTTAACTGTCAATAGAGCTGCAACACAAACACCACCACGCTGGAGAAATAATAATACATTCCGCTGGCCAAATGTTGTCATTGCTCCCGGCGATTCAGTATTCATCCCTGCGAATGTAAGAGTGGCAGCAACAGGTATTACTTCTAGTTTTACAAGGACAGACTCTGTTGATTATGCAGTGTTTTATCCTGCTCTTATTTCCTTATTGCAACGCAATGGTGCAACACTCACATTCCCTGATCTTGAATCTTCGAAAGAAAAAAGAGATCAAATCAGAAGGGAAGTCATTAAACCTTATATGTCTAAGATCACCAATAATTCCACATTCTTGGATAATGGTGATGACAATAATGATGGTAAGGTCGATGAAAATGAAGATATGACCAAAACAGAAAAACTTCTCAATAATATCAACTATTATTATTGGTTGAGTGCTTTTGACGAAGGTGATTATGTTCAAGGCACACCTAAGAAGTTTACATCTGGTATTGATGAATTGAATATTGCTAAGACCATGCCTTTGGCTGATGCAGCTCGCAATGGCGAAGGTGCTAGAATTGAGATCACTAGTGCAGAAACTTCTAAACTAGGTGGATTATTCAATTTCAATTTTAAAGTCAAAAATGAAGATCGTCTCAATCAATTGTTCACCACAAATGGTGAAGGACATGAATTGGAAATTGAATTCCAACCTGAGGCATCATTATTGTCATATCCATTGCCTTCAGCAAGTTTCCAAAATCCACCAGAATATGGTATCTATGGAACGAAGATGGTAATTCGAGATTTGACCACTGGAAAAGTAATTTTCAATGATGGATCATTGCTTGAATCAAATGCATGTAATTTGGGATACTTAAACACCTTCACTGAGAATGGAGCAACATTTGTATTTAGCGATACTGCAGTTGTTGATTCGATTTCAGGCAAAGAAGATACATTCGGTGTTCCTGATAATCGCCAAAAGCGTTTGCGCCTTGGTTCTTTCTTGACTGAACCATCCTGCTATAATGTATCAGCCGTTGATGAAATGCAGAATGCATTTGATTTCGGATTTGATTTTGCAATTCAACAGCATGGCGGCGTTCTTCGTTATGATACTGCCTATGCAAAAGCACCAAGCACTGCAAATACGAATCTTGTTTTCCCGGCTCAAGATCTTTTCCCATTCTTAGGAGCAGATCCAATCTTGGATACAGTGCCAGGTGCATATCCAACGACAACTGTACCAATTCAAAATGTTGCTAATTCAATAGGACTATTAGCTGGAAAAATATATAATAATGGTCCAGGTCTCTTTGAAGTGACATTCAAGCAAGGTGGAAAGGAAACATTGAATGTTCAAGTTGGTTCGCAATTAACACCGAAAACATTCGAAGCTGAATTCCTCGAAGTTGAAGTGCGTGATTTGTATGCATATAACCGTCCAACACAACTCAATGCCGAAGATTCAGTTGCTGTTACCTATACAGAGCCACTTTCCAAATTTATCGATGCATCAGCAGTGAGAACTTCAATGCCAAATCCAAAAAATGTTCCAGTAGGTTCATTCGGATTTGCAGCAGCTGGTTATGTAAATGGAAAGAATACTCCGAATACTGTGACTACACGCCGTGATCAATCAGCAGGTCTTGTAGGACAAGGTAGATATTATCTTTCAGCAGAAAGTGGACAAGATCGCATTGACTTTGTTCATACGCTTAATGTAAATGGTAATTTCTTTGGTCTGGATTTCGTAAACAAAGGATATGCAGCTGATACACGCTCACGTTTGTGGGACACTGCAGCAGTAACTCCCGAAAGAGATTTTAGAGCAGGAGATAAAGTTTACTTTGCAACATTTGGTGGTGCGAAAGGTTTCCCATTGCCAGGCGCAAAAGTAAAAGCGAAGGTTATCCCATCTGTACCGACACTTGATCAATATACAGACAAGATGTTGGAAGATGTTAAAATCGTTCCTAATCCATATTATGTGAGCCATCAATCACAGCGCTCACCATATGATGCCAAGATCTTCTTCACTCGTTTGCCAAAAGAAGCGAAGATTACTATTTATACTCCTTCAGGAGAAGTAGTGCGAACATTAACTCATAATCAATTGACAAATGAAGGTAATGATCGTTATGGCATGGAAGTGTGGGATCTTCTCACAAGCAATCGTCAGCGTGTAGGTTCATCTGTTTACATTGCACAAGTTGAAACACCAAATGGTGCCAAGACTTTCATCAAGTTTGCAGTAGTTGTTGGTGGATTCCGCGTGATTCCAGAATAAATTGTCAGAGTCCGGACAGATATATATCTGCCCGGACTCATTGAGAAATCCCAAAATAGAAGATACAACAGGAGTATATCCATGAAATTTATGAAACACTTTTTGGCTTTGGCAGTCTGCTTATTGACTTTGCCTTCCTTGATGGCCGAAGATAATATCTCCGGTTCATCAGGTGGTGACTTCAAAAAGGTAGGTGCTGCTGGTGCTCAATTTTTGAAGATTGGGGTAGGGGCTAGAGGAACCGGCATGGCTGGCGCTTATGGCTCACTTGCCAATGATGTAACTGCAATGTATTGGAATCCCGCAGGTATTGCCGATATCAATGGAATGGCTGCGAATATTTCATATACGCAATGGTTTGCAGGTTTCTCCCATAATTTTGCAGGACTCGTTCTTCCTGTGGGAGATTCCTATAGACTTGGTATTAGTTTGACATCATTTTCCAGTGGTGAAATTCCAATCACAACCTTGGAGAAAGCAGAAGGTACAGGCGCTTCCTATAGCATTTCTGACTTTGCATTGGGAGCATCATTTGCAGGCTATATCACTAATGAGTTTGCATTTGGCTTGACATTCAAGTATATCCAAAATTCATTTGCTTCATTGGGTTCCAATGGCGTTGCATTTGATGTTGGAACTGTCTACAAAACAGACTTTAAAGACACAAGATTATCCTTTAGCATTTCAAACCTGGGTGGACAGCAGGCATATTCCGGTGCAGATTTGAATCGTCAAGGTAAATTGATCAATGAATTATCTTCAAGTCCGCTTGATCAGCAATTATTGACAAACCCTTTTAATCTGCCATTGATTTTCCGCGCAGGTGCTTCTACTGATGTAACTGCAATTATTCAAGGTGTTGACAAATTGGATGCTGATGCCGATCATCGCTTGATTGCTAGTGCACAATTTGAAACTTTGTCGGATACACCGGAAATGTTTTCAGTAGGCGCTGAATATACATGGAATAATCTATTGTCAATCCGTGGTGGTTATAAACTTGGCCATGATTCATTTACCTTTGCGGGAGGCATTGGCTTCAAATATGTAGGTGAAGGTTTCGATGGGCAAATTGATTATTCAGTGAATCCTGTGCAAAATATTGGACTCGTTAATCGTTTGTCCATTGGTATGCGTTTGGAATAATCAATCAATCGATAGCCGATTGGCATGATACATTGAGAAATACAAATGCCGTCGGGTTTTCCTGACGGCATTTTTTTATGATTGTATGAAACATACTCTATTTTTATTCAGCTGCATATTCATGTACGTTTCTGCATCAAGTAGGAATTTGAATATTGCTTTGGACATCGTGCAGTTTCGTGGTAATGATTCATTGACTGAATGCCGTATAGTGTATTCACTACCAGATACTTCATTGCAATATATTCCTAGTCTTGAAGGATACACTGGATCTGTGTACATGAAGGTACTGTTTGTAAATATTGCAAATAAGGACTCCGTCATTGAAGAATGGATAGTCGATAATGTTTCTCAATATCCCGTTGTCATGCATGAACGGAATTTGATTGGGGGTCGTTCAGTATACATGAAACCAGGTAATTATTCCATTTCTATACAAGCTTCCGACATGCATGATAGCCTGGTACAATCATCTGTCAAAATATCACTTCCAATTCGGGGTATGAATCAAAAGCGCATGATTATGAGTGATATCATGACAGCTCTTCAAATAGATCAATTGAATGATTCTACTCGTACACTTTGGTCAAATCAATTGCAAAGAAATGGTCTTTTGCTTATACCAAATCCAAGTCTTGAATGCATCGGAACAGATCCTGTCCTCACTTTGTATTCAGAATTATATTCATGTTCTCCCGGTGATTCACTTAGCATCCAGTATACGATAAAGGATGCAGCACAAAGAGTATTAGCCGATATACCCATGCAAAAGTATGTACCGGCAGAAGCAATTGTAGAAACAGTCACTATCCCTCTCTTAGGTTTGCCAAGTGGTGTGTATTCAGTACACATGACATATCATGGAATGCAAAAAAAAGATACTGTCTCAACCATGAAACGCTTTTATATAGTTAATCCTGAAATGCCACCTGAAATGGCAAATACTTTTTCAGAGGATGAATTATTTCAACAAAGTGAATTCTCAACATATTCAGAACATAGAATTGATGAAGAATATGAAAAGGCAAAATGTTTATCCAATACACAAGAACAATCCCTTTGGTCTGCGCTTGGTGATCTGACAGCGAAGCAAAAGTTTATGTATCGATTTTGGAAAGAGCGTGATCCAAATACCGACACACCCATCAATGAAAAATTGGAAGAGTTTAGAAAATCAGTAGCATATGCAAATACCTATTTCTCAAATCCACAATTCAAAGAAGGCTGGAGATCGGATAGAGGAAGAGTTATGAGAAAGTATGGTCCACCAACACAAGTGGATAGAAAATACATGGGGAATTCCGTCCGACCCTATGAGTCTTGGTTTTATGCTGAGATCCAGGGTGGAGCATATTTCCATTTTGTCGATGTTCGAGACATCAATAATCACATATTGGTTCACTCAACAGCCATCAATGAACCTAGAAATGATAATTGGTACAATGAATATGTGAATTCAGATACATTTAACTCCGGCAGTGGAAGGGAATTCATACGATGATGGGGCATTATGCATTGCTGATCCTTTTGCGCATAACCGGATATGTGAGTGCAATCTTACCTCATGTTATAAGAATGAAAGCTGGATATCTTCTTGGAAGAGCACTCATGATACTTTCACCTTCAAGAGTTGAGATAACCCGAGAGAATATCGTCAAAGCTTTCCCCACCGATACACCTGAAAATCATGAACAGATAGTATACGGTAGTTATCACAATCTCGGAATTGTATT
>RGCF01000331.1 GCA_009919265.1 Bacteroidota bacterium
CATCTCGGGGTGATTCTGGCCGGCGAGGAAGCTCATATAGTCTTCAGGGCGGCCATCGCGAAACACGACGTGGTCGCGGCCATCTTCTCCGGGAACCCGCAGGTCGATCATGCCATTTGCACAGGCGAAGAGAGTCGGATTTACGTTCAGCTTGTTGTGAAAGTCGTCCTCGTGGAAATGCTTGACCGCCATCTTCATGACCGATTCTGTGAAGCCATTGTTGAAGAGACTTGTCTGGACTTTGTGAAGTTGTTTTGCCTTTTCCTCCAAACTTTCACGCGCTTTAGGATTTTTCCCAATATCATCGTATATTTTAGAAGTTGCACTGTTTATAGCCTTTGCGACGTCTGTACACACTTTCATACTGAGCTCAATCCCCTGATTTAGTTTTCTCCACATGTTTTTATAAGGAGAGTCTTTTTCATCATCGTATTTATACCACTCCGTGTTCTTGGATGTAACAGATGCTATGTAATTTGTACCATATTTCTTCTTCATAAGTTGGGCAATGTGGAAGTGGGTGGGCTCCACCTCCTGTCGAATATACTCTCATATTTCTCGGCACGTTCCACCGAAAGACATTCCATCACAAGGCGGCGCATAACTTTCTTCTCTTCTTCACCCAAATCGGTGCCATAAATGGCCTGAATGGCGTCCAAGAGTGTAGCACCCGCATTGGGGTCCAGTTCCGCAGGAGCTTCTTGAGCCTGAACTACAGCTGTCTCTCCCCACCCCTTCATGGCCTCGTAGTGGTCCCTCTCTTCTTCTTTTACAACATTCTCATCGTCCTCAATATTATATCGGACGCTGAGAAGCTCCATGAGTTGGCGCGAAGTATAGTTTGTGATATTCTCATCCTCCCATATATCCGTTGTAGGAATATACTTGAAGACATGCTGTAACATGTAGGGAGGAATATTGGGCTTTGACTCCCCATAGAAGATCCACCCCTGTTTCCTGGTCATGGACTCATCATAGATATCCGTCGGCTTGTTGTTGTAGCCTGTTCCTTGGAAGTTATTCGCTATTGCATTCTGAGACAACATCCAGTTCCTCAGGACTTTTTGCTTCTCATCTACGAGTGTTATATCAGGACACATGATGTGAATGCCGTCCTTGCGAACGTGCCCTGATGCGTAAGGCCCTGGGCGAAGAGTTACAAAGAACCGCAGAAACTCATAATTCGTTACACCGAAGAAGATTTGCAGGCCATTCACCAGTAGTTGGCAAAAGCTCCTGATCTGCTCAGGTGTAAAGGTGCGAACGAGACTCGTTTCAGATGGATACTGGAAATCCAGGTCAATCAGAAGCGGCTTGGATTCTCCCTTGCGTGGTTGTTCTACGAATGCAATAGTTTTGCCTCGTTTCACAAAGAGATAGTCATTCATCAAATCAAGGAACTTTGGATAATCGCCATCTGGTATAAGCCATTTGCCGCCGCGCTGTTTGTCCATGTTTGTCATGGTGGCGATCTTTCCATCTCCAAGATTCGCTTTACGCTCATTCAGAAAACGAGATAGCTCGTGTCTATCATATAGGGAGACGGTGGTCATTTGTATACTAAGGGGTGGGAAAACCCGTGAGTCAATTTTTACGCAGTTGGATACATGAATGGAAGTGCCATGCATGTATCCAACATATTATACCCCAAAGGGACAGGTATATGGTTTAAGGCAAGACTATACACGTCTTATAAGATGATGCCTCTACCAAAGAGATTCCCAAGGGAAATTGCGGATGTAAAAGCTGCTTCTATGACTTCTTCTGGAATGTATTATTGGATGAACGAGGCGAATGGGCGTAATGGTAAGGCGATGATTATAGGTCCCGAAGATACACCCTATGCGTATTGCCCCCTTCTATTTAATATAGATTGCCCGGTGGATTATCCCTTTTCTTCACCGACTGTGACATTTCTAACATCGGATGGAATCACACGGTTTCATCCTAATTTGTATGTGGGTGGGAAGGTATGTTTATCTATATTGGGAACATGGCGAGGGCCGTCGTGGGTTGCAGCTATGACATTGAGCACTGTTCTTTCAAGTATACAGAGCCTTTTAGAGAAGAATCCTATTGTAAATGAGCCAGGGTGGGAAAAATATACATTGAATGATACACAGGCGAGCGACTATGCCGAGTTAATACAATTCCGGCTGATAGTTCTTTCCTTTCGCAATCTTCAGCGTTGGAAAAAGGGTGATATACCCCATGATTGGAAAGAATTTGAAGATGTCTTGGAAGAACGTGGGGAAGAGCTATATGAGAAGATTTGTGAAATTATACGTAAGAAAGCTGCGGATGGGGAAAAGCTGTATGATAATGTGGTTTATTCTATGTCAGGAATGACACGATGGAATGATTTGTTGAATGAGATAGGCAGCGTAAAATTGGCGGATGCCACTTTAAAGGAATAAGGTATATAGAATACAGGTATGAAAGTCTGTTCTACATGCCAAAACATGTATGTCATGCGCTTGCAGCCAGATGGGAAGCTTATTTGGAAATGCCTGACGTGTGGAATTGAAGAGGAGCAGGATGGGGGATGTCTTCTTGTAGAGACACTTGTTCAACAGCGTTCGAGTGAGGGATATCGTATTCTCTTGAACGAATTCACCCGGCAAGATCCTACATTACCACATGTAAAGAATATTAAATGTCCAAAGGGGGATTGTGCGAGTAATGGTGGGGGGGCAGAGCGCGATGTCATCTATATTAAATATGATCTGCTGAATATGAAGTATATCTATATTTGTAACGTGTGCGGTGATACATGGCGTAGTCGCTCATAGATGCCGGTAGAAGTTTAATATGGTTTTATATTAGATGGGTTGGAATATATCCAACTGGGATGGAAAAACGCGTAAAGCTATAAAAGGTGGTGCTGTGAAGCCTGTGAAGCCTGTGAAGCCTGTGAAGCCTGTGAAGTCGAGTTTTACTCGAACAGCTAACGTTAAGTTATCAGCAAAACAACAAGCATCTGTAAATAGACTTTCAGGGTCAACCAAACGTCCACCTCCTCCAAAACGTCCAACACCTCCTCCAAAACGTCCAACACCTCCTCCAAAAACTCCTCCAAAAACTCCTCCAAAAACTCCTCCAAAAACTCCTCCAAAAACTCCTCCAAAAACTCCTCCAAAAA
>RGCF01000332.1 GCA_009919265.1 Bacteroidota bacterium
GTAAGCCATTCATCATCTCAGGTTGGGGGTCTATTTCTTGATCCATATCATGATAAATAATCTTATCAACATCTATAACACATCGACTTAATGCGAGTAAACGAGTTTCAAGAGCATCAATTAATGTCTGAAGGCTTGATGGTTTAACACCCTTTGGCGTTCCATCATCTGATGTGCGTAAAATAGAGGCACGCATCTGAAAAAATAATTCAGTCAATACACGTGTTGCCTTTTGTGTTTCAGCTAGTCGTTGTTTTGCAGGAGTATTTAATGATAGAAAATCAGCATATGCTTCAGATTTTTGTGTAATATTAGAGTAAGTACGCTCAGATGTGGGAATTTCAATAAGACGTTCAACGCCTTCCTGTTCGTATGCTTTTGCGATTTCCGGAAGCTGTAATTCATCGTCTAAAAATCTAAAATCATCATCATCTTCTTCATCATTAAGAATATCATCTTCTTCGGTAGTTTGATTTACAGTTTCAGGTATATCTAAATCTTCTACAGCCTGGCGCCCACGAATTGCACGAAAAGGAAATTCTTTAGGAACTCCCCTGAAACCAAATGGAATTGTTATATCTCCTTCTTCATTATTTACAATTATCATATCTGCATCAGAATCCACTGAGATAATTCTGTATTTAGCAATAGGTTCTCCATCCTGACCAAATGTTTCTAAATCCTGACCAGCTCTTAGATCTAAGATCTCAACCAAATTTGTCTTTTTGCGTTTTTGTAAAATTTCAACTGATTCAATTCCAAGTTTAGGGTCAAACCCTTCCTCTGTTACTTCAAGTTCAATTACTTGATTTGTTAGACCATCTGGGCTTATATGTATTTCAGATTCAGTTCTATATACAATGCGACCAGTCATTTTATCATATTTTCCGCCATATATGCGAAGTCTGTCACCAAGTTCAATAACGGGTTCCTCAATTTCCTGAATTAAATTTGCATTTTCAGATAACTTTATTTGTTGTTCCTCTTCAGCCATCTAATGTTCAATTACAACAAAAATTGAATACGAGTCGCACTAAAAATCAGGTATATACTAAATGGCTTCACCCGTATCTATGTCTACGCTTTCTACATTTGCATCTTGGACCTCTACACACAAGACATGGTCAGAGCTGAAGGCATGGCTTCAGACATCAGAACCTGGGATTGACATCATAGAGTCGGAGGACAGTGCATACGCTATTCTTCGGAATAGTAAGGAGAGGGAGGGTGAGGCTGCTATTGCCGAGGATGCTGTGTCAGAGACAGCTCAACTCTGTCGTTCAGTTATTTGGGATACTGAGAATAATTTACCCTGTTGTGTAGCACCCTTTGCAGCTCGCCGTGACCAGAAGATTCCTTCTGATACTGAGTTGCGCCTTGAAGACTTTGTTGAGGGTGTGATGATTAATGTATTCCGTGCTCGTGGTGATAGTGAGACCCATGTGACAACTCGATCTAAACTAGATGCCGATGGTACATTTTACTCCGAGCGCTCATTTCGTGAGCTATTTGAGGAAGCTATGGATACTAAGCGCACCTCCCTTGATGAGATTGAGAAGTTGATTGGTGCACCCAACGACGACGTGGCTGCAACATTCATTACAATGGTTCTGGCTCATCCTGAGCACCGTGTAGTGCGCACGGTGGAACAGGCCAATCTTTGGGCAATCTACCGTGGCACAGTTGCAAATGATGGCACTGTGACCTTCTACACGGAGGATCTACCTGTAGCCTGGCGCCCTAAGACGTATAGCCTAACCTTCAAGGGTGAGTTCGCAGATCTCAAGGCGAAGTTTGAGGAAATTAAGGCCTCAAAACCCTGGTATTGGCAGGGTCTTGTAGTTCATTCTGGGCTCCAGCGCTGGCGTTTCCGTAATGCTGAGCATGACCGTGTGCGTAAGGATCTGCGTGGCACTGAGTCTAATTCCTTTGGTCGTTTCTTGCGTCTTCGTTCTCAAAAGCGTGTCCAGGAGTATTTGCGGATTTACCAGGAGGATAACCAGGACTTCCATGGATTTGAGCAGGAGTATCGTACACTGACGAAGACGCTTTACACATGGTATTGCAAGGTTCACAAGGAGCACTCCGTAGTATTCAAGGCGCTACCAAAGTCCGTTCAGCCTCTAGTCTTTGATCTCCACAAGTTCTATCTGAGTAGTCTTCGTCCCTCCAATAAGACGCTACATATGATGGATGTAATTGACTGGGTGGTTGTCTACCTGAAGTCTCAATATGGTGTACCAAACTTTATTCGGTTCTCTAAGGAGGTTGAGCAGCCTCCTGCTACTAATAACGTAGCTACTGGCGTAGCTACTGGCGTAGCTACAGGTCGCCAGATTGTTCAGGATGGCGAGAACATCCGTGTTACCGTAAGTATTGGTGATACTGGTGCAACTGCCCCAGTGAGCCCTGTATACGCAGATGATGCTGAGAGCCAAGTAAATACAGTTTAAAGTAGTTTCATTTGCATAGCCTCTATAGCTTTCAAAATAGGAATATATTCAGGATGTGGATGCATTTGTCTTCTACGGTGCTTCAAATGATTAAATGCAATTTGATATGACCAACCCTTATAAACCATAAAATATGTTATTACAACTGAAACAGATCTACTTATACCTGCGTAACAATGAACAAATACATTTTTTCCATTAGATATCCATTCATTTAATTTAGACGCCCCTTCTAAAAATTCACTCCTCGTTTTTTCATCTGCTTTATCTTCTACAAGATGTATTTTATAACCAATGTGATTAGATGAATACGGAAATCCTACTCTAAGATCAAACTCTTCTGCGCAGCAAAGAATATGTGTTATTTTACGCTCGTTTAAGAACTGATCATTGCATACTTCTCCATAAGAACCTACCCATATTTGGTCTGTTATCTGAGACATTATAGTTTAAATGATGAAGTGACGTTTAGACCCGTTTTCCTTGGTTCTGCATATGTTTGCGTGTTTTTCTTATATTTCTAAATGCATTTACAGAAAGGATATTCAAGTTATCTGTGAATTGTAAATCATGTAGTTCTGCATGACTGCTATTATTTTTTTCTTTAATATCTTGTAATGCTGACTTATATTCTTCACTATTTAGAATGTAATAAAACATAATGTAA
>RGCF01000333.1 GCA_009919265.1 Bacteroidota bacterium
TAAATCTTTTACACCTGATGTCATCGTTGTTGCTACAAAAACGGGATAGTATGTTGCGTTTGTATTCGTTACGGTTACATTTGGTGCTCCAACTGTATATGCCTTTACAAGATTATTTGCGTCTATTCCCAATCCATAAACAATTGGCGAACCAGTAGTTAAAGGCGTTGAAGCAAAAGAAGTAGCAGTTGATGGTAATACAACACTAGCATCTATTACTAGTTGAGGTATGTTTAGTGTTCCAATATCTCCAAGTACTCCTGTGGTTGTATAAGTAATATTATACCCTGCAGTTTGTGGATAAGGGACATAATACGATTTGTTCCCTGTCGTGTTTGTACTTACAAATGTAGGATAGTACGTTTGACTAAGTCCTGTTTGTGTCGTTAATAACGTGGTTGGTGGTGTACTCGTTCCCTGAATCACATTCCCCGCCGAATCAATCGCAAGTAAAGAGGTCTGTGTACCTGCAGGTACGTTTTGTATCTTGAGACGATAGGGTGAAAGTGTCTTTGTTGCCGTATCGTAGGTGAGGGTTATTACTGCATTATCCGTATAAACCGTCTGTACTCCTGCTGAGGAGGAAGTAATGAATGGAAAGTAGTACAAGGTCGGTGATACAGTCGGTGACAAGTTAAGTTGGGTTGAGGCTGGTGCTGTCCCGATAATTACATTCCCAGCTGAATCTACCGCAATAAGACTCGTTTGTGTTCCCGCTGGTACGCTACTTATTCGTAGTGTTCCAAGTTGTGCTAACCCTGTAGCCAATAGCGATGTGGTCTCCGTTGATGTAACTTGTAGATTTGTACCTGAATACGTCAACACATTGCTGAGATTTTTAGCGTTCAGATTGACATGTGCCGAAGCCCCTGTATAAGGCACATATTTTGTGGTGATATCTGCCTCGACGACATTACCCGTTGCGTTTACCGCCAAGTACTTTGACGTTGTACCTGCAGGTACCGAATCAATTTTTAGTGTATTTGTTGTTGTTAACCCTGTTGCTACTACACTCGATGTTCCCACATTATTAACTGCCGACAAATTTTTATTGTTTAAATCAACATTTTTAGTTGCCCCTGTATATGGAACGAATAGCGTGGTAACATCAACACCGTTAATGGTGATATCTGTCACATTGATACTATCTAATCCACTTAATGTATTGGGAAAGACTGAATTGGCAATGTTGTTAATTGACATCTATTATATAATACATTTGATTATATAAATAAATTTACTTTTACTTCATACGACCAATTCGATGGCGAACCATTCCACCTTTAGCAAGACCCCATGCTCCACCTGAAATCCAACTAAGAAATTTATCAATTCCTGACGCAAGACTGGTTGTTTCTTTCATGGCTTCTTGAACCTCTGGATTAATCGCATCTCGTAATTCCTGTGTATCCTGAAACGCAAAATCATGGGCTTTCTCTCGACTTAGACCATTGGCGGATATGGTATTCTCCGCCCACCATTGACAGTTGTTTCGTAAGCCTTCGTAGTTCCTCCAAAAGTCGTCTTTACCCATTTTTTGTATCGCATTATCAAAGAATTCATTAATCGTATTCTTCGAAGTTCCAAGCGAGATTCTATCCTCATCATCGGCACGACTGTAATTGGTGATGACGTTTACGTTTTGGTTCTTCTCTAGTCGATACTTGTTATTGATAATAATAAACAAGTGGAAGAATGCATCGTATCCTTTCTTTTCCATCGTCTTGTTGTACTCTCCTTTAGAAAGTAAGTTCATGGCGGTTGAAATTGCAGCTTGGATAGGGACACGACCTAGTTCCACCGATTCAATCTGTTCGTCACCATGTGCTTTGAGAAAATTCTTTACTTTGGTGGTCGCATCACCAAATAACCATGTGGCGACATCACTCACATTTCCCCCTATACCATACGCTTCGGTTTCTTCCACTGGTAATTTATAGCGGGGATAAGGATACTGGACTCGACCCCCATCGGCGAATCCATAGGTATGATAGAGTGCGTTAGGGTCACTCTTGAAATAGTACTCTTCTTCTGGTTTCGAGAACAAACTAGTGTATTTATCACGTTTTCCAAAGGAATGAGCCCCATCGTTGTAATACGTTTTGTCTTTTGGTTTACCGATTCCAAACATTTATCATTACAAAAGATTTTATTTCATTCTTCCTATATACACTTTGTTATATTTCTTAAAAAATGAAAATTAAAATTTTTATTAGGTAAAGTCATCTCACACTCATGGACTCACAAAAGAACGAACAAATCGAGAACGAACAAATCGAAGAAGACGAAGTCGCATGGTTTAACCGTAAGTATCCAAATGCGTCTTGTCATCGATGTGACAAAAAGTTAAATGGCGATACTGTTGTAGAATGTGGTGGTGGCGGTGATTGTCAAATGTGGTATTGCGAAACGTGTTACGAGCAAGGTACGGATGATTGTCCTGTGTGTAATGACTGTCGTTCAGATTCAGATGAAACTAACTAATTTTTTATGGTTATCATAAAAAATGTAATCATTCCCCTTGCCACTCCATTTTACGCAATTCCGTAATGACCCAATTGATTTCTCTCACGGGAATATCGCATATTTCAATTTGTTTGTATTTGCTTTCTTCTATGAATCCACGTTGATTGTATGGATAACAGGGGTCGTACTCTCCACCCCAATAAAAGATACATGATTTTACTACCGTGTCTTCTTCGAGTGTGAGGAGTCCGTCCAATCCGATTTCCATATTGATGCGGAGATAGATTGACATTTACTCTTCTAGTATTCCATTAACATAATATTTTTTAAAAAAAGGTCTGATTTCACATTTTTTCGTAAGTGTATATTTACTATAGTCTTGGAATCGTAGTTGTTCCCCATCTGAATAATACGCCCATATCTTTTGTTCTAGCATCTTGTTTGTTGGTAATAACGTATAGCGAACAATGAATATCTCTACTAATCTCGGCATTCCATTCTCACTTGGAAATACTATCTTTCTCAATGTGAAGAAATAAGTCGTTTCATCAGGGCGAAATCCATCGTATCGCTCCGTTTCATCCGAATTCAAATCAAATCGCTCCCCTATCAATTCTTTCATCTCTCTAGCGAAAACATCTCGTACGTACATT
>RGCF01000334.1 GCA_009919265.1 Bacteroidota bacterium
ACAATATTGTTCGCAATCGTTTTATTGTCAATGTGACTCGAAATTTCTGAAGATACAGAATTCCAAAATGTAATCAATGGAATAATATAAAAAATATTTAACATCGTATACATTTGATAGATTTATGTGTTTATATGATTATATGAAGTAACCGGTCAAGTTATTCCGTGCCGTTTCTTGGTCGTTCAATGCCTACGCGTTTTGCTACTTTTCGTATCACCTTAGCGATATTCCCGTGCTTGTCGCCATCTGTTACTATTGTAGACAATCTGAAATATTTCTCATTCTCTCGGGTATTGCTATTCAAACAACGCGGGTTGGCGTTCGCCCATTCATTTACCAGGACAACATTCTTATGTTCCACCGCCAGGACGGCCTTCGTCATTTTCGCGTGGTCGGGGCCTTCGCGTTCCCACTGGTCATTCTCCTTCACATACAAAGTCTCGCGCTTCATGTCGCTACAATGAACCGGGCGCTTGTATACATCAGTTTTATTGAGGTTGTTGATAAAGATGGTTGACATCCCTTCTACGTAACCAAGCCTGTCCATATTTTCCATATCCGTCATATTCAATTGGATGGAATTCACGAAGTCCTTCATGTTCATTGCGTCCTTGCATTTCTCGTTCAGGAAGAAGTTCAAACTATATTGCTGATTATTATTTGTCGTATTCAAACTGTTTGTATTATGACTATTTGATATTCCACCATTTTTACACATTTCCATCATTTTACTTTGAAATTCAGTGTTTTGCTGAAATAATAACATCATTGCATTTGTAAAGTTCTTTGCAAGAGCCTCACATAAATTGTGGTCATTACCAGGAATCGTGGTATTCGCCGCTGTTGTTGTTTTCGTGTTAGTTTCCCCTTTACATATCGCTTTATGTTTATAGATACTCGTGCGACATTTGAATACTTTATGGCATTGTTGACAATAAAATTCATTTGAAGAAGATAGTTCGTTTTGATGACTACAGCGAACAATATGTTTATTTCTAGTCAAGTGTCGTTCATAATCCGTTTTATTATCAGTTGTATATGAACAAGGCTGGCAAGAATATATAACTTTCTGTTGGTGGGATATTGTCGCCGTATTTTTGGACATTGTATACTATATTACTACAAAAAAAACGCCTAAACGGCGAATGACGAACCCGCCGACCGAAATCACATAAAATTATAAGTGTCGCGTTTTATTGGTAAAAACAGAAATAAGAGCATTCCAGTAACAAACGCGATTTTACATATTTCGCGAATTTGTGTTTCAAAAGTATTTTGGACAAAGGGCAAAATGGACATTTTCTAAATTACTACAAAAAACCAGTAACCTGAGACCATACATTTTAAAAAATACCGCCTTTACACGATATTATCGTTTGGATATGTGTTTCCATCCCATTTTAAACGAAATATTTTCGGCTGAAAAGTCGTTGAAACATAAAATAACCAAGGTTTGAAGTGTGGAACTTTTTGTAAAAACCGAATTCCAACTAAAATTACACGCTGGAGGAGATTTTACAATGTGCCTAATTTGCTTTATGCTGCTCCTTTTCAACTGGAACACACTTTGCTACTTTTCGTATCACCTTATCTATATTCCCGTGCTTGTCGCCATCCGTCACTATTGTAGACAACCTGAAGTATTTCTCATTCTCTCGGGTGTTGCTATTCAAACAACGCGGGTTGGCGTTCGCCCATTCATTTACCAGGACAACATTCTTATGCTCCACCGCCAGGACGGCCTTGGTCATTTTCGCGTGGTCGGGGCCTTCGCGTTCCCACTGGTCGTTTGTAACCAAGCCTATCCATATTTTCCATATCCGTCATATTCAATTGTATGGAATTCACGAAGTCCTTCATGTTCATAGCATCCTTACATTTCTCGTTGAGGAACATATTCATATTGAAGGTTGGGTTGTTACAGTTAGTGATAGTGTTGTTGCTATTGCTATTTATCGATGTCAATTGAGATGATTTACATATTTCATACACTTGTGATTGTAGTTGTGTATTCGATTTGATTAGTTCGAGCATTAGTGCGTTTTGTTTATCACCAGTATCCTCGGTATTCACTTCGAGAATTGGCTTATCTTTATTTTTCAGTTCGTGCAATAGATGTAATATATTATTATATTCAGCACGTGTTATTAGAGGTTGAGACGATACACACGATTTCTTATGTCGTGCTAATCCAGACCGATGTAAATATCGTTTATTACAGTTAGGGCAAGTATTCGATGACGAAGCATAAGCATAATCAATGGCATTCTCTGCGTTCTCGGCGGCATTCTCGGCGGCGTTCTCAGCGGCGTTCTCGGCATTTTTTGTTATCTCGGTTGTCGTTATTTGATGCTTGCGCGTAGATAAATGTATCATATAATTGCTATACTTAGAGCATCTAAAGTCACATTTTTCGCAAATGAATTTGTCGGCATTTTCGGCATTTTTTGTGTTACCGATTGTTACCATTGTTACCATTGCGTCATAGTCAGTAAGGATTTTATCATTATTGGCGTAAATACCACTTTGTTGTTCATCACAGGGTTTATCGGCATTTTTTGGCATTTTTTGTTATCCTTTCCACGGAAATGTCCTAAAGAATGTCCTATTTTATCGATACAAAATAAGCCGGTTTGTTGGCTTCCGGCGGACACCCCGAAAAAGTTTCAGTCACAGGTTTTTAGGGTCAAAAACGCGTTTTGTGAGCATTATGGTCACAAACCCGTTTTTTGAGGTTTTGCGTTTCGTGTTTTAAAATTGGCGGAGCGGAAAGGGCAAAATGGACATTTTTGGTTGTCCAAGAAATGTCCAAAAAATGGGGGTATAATTATCCTTCGTCGATTTTGGCCATCGGCCGATTTAAACGAAATATTTTCTATTTTTAAACGAAATATTTTCGACTGAAAAGTCATATTACCGAATATTATGATTTCTTCTGAACGGGTAGAATTCACAATAATACATTTATTCGATGTAGGTTGTTCCCCCACTTCCGCCACTCCTTTCAATACCTACACACTTTGCTACTTTTCGTATCACCTTATCTATATTCCCGTGCTTGTCGCCATCCGTCACTATTGTAGACAACCTGAA
>RGCF01000335.1 GCA_009919265.1 Bacteroidota bacterium
CTGCTGCAGCTGCAGCAGTGGTGCTCTTGGAGGGGTACCTCTAGAGTATGTAAATTCAGATGATAGTGATATACCTTCTTCTATCCCTCTAGAGTACGTATATTCAGATGATAGTAATATGCCTCTAGAGTATGTAAATACAAACTCATCAGATATTCCTAACTACTCACAGAGTCACTATCTTCATGGCTATATGGATATTGTGGACTAAGGTTTTAAAAAATATTAATTGCCAAACAATAAAACACCCCTCTCTCCTTCAATAGAATAAATACCCCAACCAACAGAAATAACACGCATACATACTCTTTTTTGGCCTAAACTGGTGGGAAAGGTGTCCATGATATCCATCCATAGAGTAGGTTTATCTGCACTTGTAAAATTTACTGCCCCAGAAGGTCTACGTTGTTCAGGTGCCTTATTTCCATATTGAGGACCTATTGTAAAAGATATCAAAGAAATAGGAATACCAGGGTTTTTTTCTGATTTTACATAAGGTGATATATGCTCCCAATGTTTTGTATCACGCTGTTTCTCACGTTCCTTAGCGGCTATTAAGAGTTCTAATAAATTATAATATTCACCTGTCCCCATTGGATTTTTCAAATTCCATAATTGATTACGCTCAATATTATATTCAGATTGGAACATAATTAAAATAGATTCGGCTGGATGTCTACCGTCAATACGCTTAGTCACATAGGATGTACCTCCATTCCCTACTGAAATATAGTCAGAAGGATCTAGGCTCAACTTATTTTCAAAGGGTCTTAAGAAAGGTATCTCAAATATATGTTGTTTCAGTAAATTCTGTAAATCCTGTCTGACATAACGCTGCGTTGTCTCCAATGTAATCAAGGGCCTTCCAATAAGTTCACGTTGAATTGGCAAAAAAGGCGTCTGAACTCCATTCTTATCTGTAACTTTCAAGTCAGAAAGTGTCCATGGAGTTGGCTTGATTGCACCCGATGAACTTTCTACTAAATCTTCTAAACGTCTGAGTTTACAACGAATTCTGAATTTCTGACCGGGAAGACACACAAAAGGAAATCCTCCCTCGTCAGGATGAGCACATCCTATGAGTGGTAGACGTAATGTAAGTTTCTTAGGAGTAGCATTTCTCTGAATTTCTAATGGACTTCCATCATGACATCCCATTTCTTTTAGAATAAGAGCTTCTTGAGCCAGAGAACTTTGTAAATGAAACCAACTGTATAAGAAATCTCCACTAAATTCCTGTAGTAAGAGTTGATCTTGATAGAATTGTATTTGTTCAAATAAAAAAGCCCCTATGCCCTGTGTGTATCCATATGTCTGACCTTGAGCGTCTGAGATTCTATTTGAATTATTTTTAGATACAATGGCTGAGGGGAACCATGTTGGTAATTCTATGACAAGTGATGCATTAATCATTATATCTCCAAAGACTTCCATCTCCCATTCGACAGAGCGACCAAAGTCAATCATATTGAGTGGCTGGGTTTGTCTAACTTCATCTATAGTTGCAGGCCATGTCTGAATATTATAACTGAATGGAACATGTGCATCTTTGTTTGAATTCATAAAGTAAACATCTTTTTTACCTCTCGCCACAAGTTCTAATAAAGAACCTTCTGCCGAGGTGTTTGGTCTATCCATCTAATATGTTAGATCTAGTTTACTTAGACCTTAGCCGCGTCTAGTTTTTGCCTTCTTGCTGTGTCTATACTTCCTCGTTGTCCTATGGCGCCTCATTGTTTTTACCTTAGAAACATGAAGTAATTTATATATTTCTGCAGCAGCCTCTCTATTTTCCTGCTTTTCTTCTTCAGAACCAGATCTAGAAATAGCATATTTTAGTCCATTTTTTAATAATCTATCTGTATCAGATTTATCTATACCCTTAACCTTAAGTAATTCTTTTACACTACCAACTTGTAAGGAATATACTGCCTGCTGTAATGGTCTGAGGCCTGTATATTTGGATGGTTCATTTAAATCTATTCCACGGTCAATTAATTTTTTTACCATATAAATAATACCCTGATCTTGATATCTATGAAACATATCCATTACAGTATTACTATGAATAGCATTATTAGGCAACTGATTAATATAAGCTTCTGCAGCATCTAATGATTTATGTCTCCTTTGATACATCCGCTTATTTTCAGAATTATGGTGAAGCAATGCTCTACAAGAAAAATTATAATGGATACCAGGAAAATGTTTGAAAAGCCATGACTGTGTATATTTAAATTCTCTCATTTTTTCATATAATTTATTCAAAGTATAGCGATCTCCTATGCGTCGTTTAACCTGATTATATGATTCAAGATAGGTTCTGTCTGAAGGATGTGGTGCCTCAGGATAATGAATATGAAACATATAACCAAATTCCCTTGTTAAGTCATCCTTATATTTAATGGGATCTCTGAGTTTATCCTTTATTCCCCTAGGAATATCATCAAATGCAAGCATAATTTTAGAATAATTATGTAACGTAGTTAAATCGCCACATTCATGAAGGGTAATATAGATACAACCTGGGGGTACAGGTTTCTCAAAGAAAATATCTTCACCGTGAGAAGAACTAAAATAAACATGAGGAGGCCCTTGAGAAGGTGAAGGAATCGTTGGAGCTTCTGAACCATACATAGGTTCATAAGGTTCTAAATATTGTCTCATAACTTCTTTTTCACCTTCGTTCAAGGTTAAAACTTGGTATATTATATCATCATCTGTTTCTCTATGACCCAGCACCATAACAAGGGGTGTAGTAAACACTGGACCTCCCCCCATTTGTCTTGCACCACCTGCTAAATTACTCATATTGATTTCATCATCATCATTATTACTTAGATCTGATGAATTTATACTTGATGGCAATTTACTAGTTACTTTATCAGGATCATTATAAAGCATTGTTTCATATTTCTCATAAGGTTTACCAGAGATTTTTTCTATAATTTCTTTATCTGTTATCTCTGATTTCGATACTATATTATACTTTTTAGATATTCCATGCAGTTCACTGTATCGCTGATCATAGGCGTGCAATTCCTGGGCATGAACCTGATGCTGCTCCAGCAAATCACGTAAAAGTTGTTGGGTT
>RGCF01000336.1 GCA_009919265.1 Bacteroidota bacterium
TTTCAATTTTTTATAAAAATATAGTAATATCATAATAGCTACCTCTTTAAACGACCACCTCTGACTCGTAGTAACCAATGGTCTAAACACCTATTATATATTTTATGTAAATGAATGACGAATACACTGGTGATACACACCCACTTGTTATAAATCATGAGGAGTATAATCTTGACTTGATTACATCATTTATTGAAAAACATCCTGAAGATGCTGATAAATGGTTAGAACATCTTCAACCCATTTTTGAAGAAAATAATCTATGGACAAGAAACCACGGGGTAAAACTGAGTGAAGAAGAACTGAATAATCAGGTAGACAGATTTTATATTCAAGAAGATCATAGAAATAATTCTACAATCACAAATGACTTGGGATGTTTAAAATGTAATAAGAGGTGGGATGCCACTACTGAACACCCTACTATGACATTACTGTGTGGGCATAAGATGCATACAGTCTGTTATTTAATGGGACAATATTATGATGATACTGGAAGATGTTCTCATCCTGGTTGTGGTCATAATCCATGGGACATTGTAAGTAAAATTAGTCGTAGAAGGGATAATGTACGTCAAGAATCACGAAATATGCTTACAAATATCGTACTTAATAAGGATTCTTTTAAAAATGACCTACGTACTTATAAAAAATGTATTAAGGAGTATACAAGACACGCCAGTAGACTACAAAAAAATATTAATTTAATAAGAAGTGATATTATTAAGAAACATATAATATCTATTCGTGTTATTCATGATGATCTAAATACAAGTATAAAAAGGGTTAAAAACAGTGAATTAATGAAAACTTCGAAATCTGCATTACGTAAATTTAGACGGGTTTCTAATATATTTTACAGGAAGTATCATTTGAGTTTAAGGGATATGATTCGCCAAAAAATAATACGTGAGATAAGTTGGCAGAATCGGTCAGTTCTTGAGCGTCACAATAATATACTAAAAATGCGAGCGTATAGGTTTGCAATTCGTATTGTGCCTGGTAAGAGGTCATGGTCAAAATATATGGGTGTTGATACTGATTATGAAGATAGACATCTAGATGAACCAGTACCTGAAAATGAACATGTATATAGAGAGGATGATGAAGAAGAATATATTTCCAGTTCAGAGGAATAATACAATTAAACACATATAAAGGCCAGCTAAGTATCTAATTATACAATGGTATTCTTCTGCTTTAGAAATAGACCTGTTATCCAATTACTTCTAGGAGAAGTCTATGATAATATTCAGACATTATTCAATCCAATCTCGCGAAATCTATATGCAACGGATATAGTTGTGGATACCTCTTCTAAGACCTACAATCTCAGGGCCAGGAAGGCTGTGAATTACAGGGTCTAAACTAGCCCGCAAACATATATATAGAATGCCTGATTCTTTGACAATTCTTACTCTAGCGATTGGTGTAGATTACCGCAAATCGCTAGCGAAAGCCTTAGAATCAAAACGTGAGTACGCGACCAAGCATGGCTACACGTATATAGAAGGTAATGAATCTTGGTGGGATAGGACTCGTCCTATTGCATGGTCCAAGGTTCCATTTATCATGGAGCAATTATCTAAACTTCCTGAAGATGCCATTGTTTGGCAAAGTGATGCAGATGTTTTGATTACGAATCCTGAATATAAATTGGAGGAACATGTGCTTCCTTTACTTCCTGCCAATAAGGATATGCTTCTTATATTTGATGCATGTAAGCATGTGAATAGTGGTAATATTTTAATGCGTAATACTGCCTGGTGTAGGGATTATTGGCGACGTGTAAATGAGCGAGCGGATTGTATCTATCATATTTGGTGGGAGAATATGGCTATGATTAAACTTCTAGAGGAGAATGAATCAGATCGTATGAAAGTTGAGATTTCAAACCAACATAAGCGATTTAATGCATATATAATGGGTTCTGATGGAGAGCCTCTTTGGGAAATGGGTGATTTCTTAGTCCACTTTGCAGGAGTCTATGATTCCAAGAAAATGGAGAGTCTAATTACTGAAATCCAATCAGGTGGTACGCCTAGATTAAATATGTATAATCCATGAGATGCCTATGAATTCTCAATCTTATATACTAATTCACGGCGCCCTCGTACTTGCTCTTTCTCAATGTCAGAAACACGACGAAACCCATTTTGCCTCAACGTTTCACGATACGCTCTGTCTCCAAGTATTCGCCTTATAGCTTGGCACCAGGCATCAATATCATCACGCTGACATAAGACTCCTGCGCCACCTACACATTCTACTAGACCACCAGCCTCACTATGTATGACAGGTATACCTGAAGCCATTGCCTCTACGGCAGTGCGGCCCCATGTTTCAATATGAGAAGGCATCAGTAGAATTCCAACTTTATTAAAGACATTATATATATCTTTTTGATTTTCTAAATATACCACGTTGTGAGGTTTAGGGTATCTAATATCTTGCTCTCCATAGGCACCTTTTACTGCAAGAAATTGAACATTTGGCATCTTTTCAGCGATATCGTATAACTGTGATGATCCCTTATTCTTATTACAATTAATTAAACATACGACGTCATTTTGTATAGTTTTATTTCTTAGACCTGTAAAAGTTTTCGTATCTACGTAGGGTATCATTCTCATATTATCATGAATAGTTGGATATGTATCTTGTACATATCGGCTATTATAGACAACACATGTTTTGAATGTAGTCTTATGCCCTAAAATCCAGTCACAATAATTTATGAGATGTATGAATATATATACTGGCTTTTTTCTTTCTTGAATTAATTGAAAGTCGGTTGCATTTTTTCCGAATTGGTATAATACAATATCACTATGTATGATACGATCCTTACATAATTGATTATGAGCGTCGTATTTATAAATAGGGAAATCATCATAAGAACTGACTTTGTAGTTTGCCACGTATATTATTATTTTATGACCACGGAGCCGCATATATTTTATGGTCTCATATGACGATATTTCAGAACCAGCAAATGTTGTAGGGAGAAATTGATCCGTTAAAAGTACAATAGTTTTAGTATTATCTGCCTTAATAGTCGCGCCTTGTGTAAGAGTCGGTATTTTAGGTT
>RGCF01000337.1 GCA_009919265.1 Bacteroidota bacterium
TGCAGTATTGATGAGAGAGTATTCCAAAGCAATGTGAAACAGAAGTCCTGCTGTTGCTCTTATGACATATGGAAAGGTCATGTCACGAATTGCATTAATGTCTTCATCATTTCTTAGATATCCACTCAATAAGGGATGTCCATCCACGAAATTGGTATGTGTTGGCCCTTTGTTAGAACTAGTAATGATTGAATGTATTTCTCCAACAGGTAGATACTGGTCATCTCCATTGAAACGATTGCTCGCAAAATGATCTGCTATTTGAGCTGTGGTATAGAAAAATGTCCAATAAGGATTTTCCCTGAATTGTGAACATGATGGTAAGACCACACTTCCTTTCTCGCAAAAAATCTTATCATGATTCCAATACTCCACTCTTGATCCAGAAGCAGGTATATTCTTCTCCGCATCTATACATGGTGATTCTTTATTGCCATCCCATTCCACATAATTCATTGCATCTTCATATGGGTCATGCCAAAGACCATGTTCATCACATTTTACATGAGCTGGAATGCTCATATCGCCCAAGAGATGAGTCACCCTTCCCAAAATTGAATAGATGATATCTTTTTTTCGAGATTCAATATCTGCATCATCGTAAACAAAATCACCTTTATACCAATCAATCAGTGATGCTTGAAAATATCCTGGAGAATTATATTCTTTTTGACCTTGTGTAATCATAAATGATTCATGCAAACGAGGTGTATAGGCTTTGCTTGATAAATAGATCATTGCTTTTTTATATGCCATTAAATCATGTTCTACATCTGAGGCATATGTCCTGGCCAATGAACATGCATTCCACTCAAATATGCCGGTTGGCCAAGGATTCCATGGAAGATGAAGCTCAAATTTATTATTGAAACCATTGCCTTCTTGGTCAGGATCCCAAAAATGATTGATACTTGTAAACATCCCTTTTCGAAATAATACTTCAACTTCATGCATAAATTGTATAGGATCATGATGATCTTCATTCCAGGCACCTCCACATACTGTAGAATATGACCAAGGATGAACACGATGATCATCAAACTGCCCTTCACGTCCCAGCGAATCACTTCCAAGAATATAGGTATCGAATTCTGGAATAGATCTTCCTAGATGTTTCTTGACTAATGAATATGCTTCTCTTATGATATATTGATGTGTTGGTTCTTTATGTGCTTCCATTGTTGTTGAAAATAAAAGGTTACACAACAATGCCCCCATGCTGCTGAACAAAGCGTAGCAGCTTTTAATACTCAACATTGTAATTCCCCTGAATTAATGAATGATATTCATCGGTACAGAAATAATATTCCCATTATGTTTTAACATACATTGATAGTGTCCTGAAGGCATTCCATTGTGCAATACCTTTGTAATTTCATGTGTTCCTTTTTCATAATATCCTTGAGCAAAGCACTCCAAAACTCTTCCATCGGTCTTTGTAAGACATAATTCCACTTCACCCGCATATTCAAGCACAAATGAAATTGAAACATAATCTTGTTGATTTGGATTTGGATATATCGAAATAGATAATTCTTTGCCTTGATCAGTCGTTTCTTGTTTTGTGAGTACATAAGCAGCAATATTCCGACAAGCAATAGTATCAGCCACCGTTAAAAAACTGCCGGCACAGTATAACTTCCCTTCTTTATACAATAAGTTTGTGATGATTCCACGCACACCGCCACCCAGACTAGTGAATCCACGCTCATCCAATAAAGCAAGTCCATAATCATTATGGAGTGAATCCATGATAAAATCACCACCAATAAAAATGCGCGAACCATCATTTTCAAGAGCATTGATAGCAATGCAACCCGGTGGTAGTCCTAATGTCGTCCACATTGATCCATTCCATAACATCAAAGGAGCTGGAAAAATAGCATTCCCCATTTTAAGAGTAGAAGCAACAACAATATTCCCATTGTTTAATATGGTAATTGCATCAACTTCACCTTCTATTCCATCACCTAAAGCATTCCATTGTTTTCCATCCCAATATGCTATGTTCCTTGCTTTTATCATTCCTGCAGAATCAAAACTTCCTCCAGCATAGAGTTTCCCATTAAAACTTGCCATTGAATTAATGTTCGCAAGTTTGCGAACAGTATTTACTGGTGAACATCTCAAACCGGACCCAAGTGAATTCCATTCACCCTGGACATAGCTTGCTATGGAAGCCGCTGCACGATTACCAATTGTATCAAATAATCCTGCTGCATAAAGTGTGTTTTCATGTGAAATCATTACTTGAATGCTTCCTCTTACTAAGCCTTTTATTGCAGACCAAGAATTTCCATTCCATGAAGCAATTCCTTGCAAAGGGGCATCATTGCATCTTGTAAATGCTCCTGCAGCATATAATGATTTACCCGGAATAGCACACAAAGCTGAAAGTGGAGCATTCATTCCACCATTGAGTCCATTCCATTTACCTTGCTTCATATATGCGACATAGCCAGTTTGCAAGAGATCTTGCGTATTGCTATTGAGCCGTCTGAAATGTCCTCCAATATATAAGGCTTCATTAAATATCGCCATTGTAACCGGTGCAGATTCAGGCCCAATCAACTCTTTCCCAAATGAAATATCCCAATATTGTTCTTGAGAATATGTGGGATTAAAAAGTACACTGCATCCCAAACAGAATAGTATAAACCCTTTCATAGAAATCCCTCAGTCATTTATTGGTAAAGTATCTACGATTGTTTTCATTAAGTCGAAGTCTTTTTTCAAATCAATAAGATGTAATGTTAATTCTTCAATCTTTTTTAAAAGAGCAATGGTTGTATGGGATACATGTATGCCTTGATCAATGATTTCTTTTTCAGTAGGCATCTCAGGTAAATGCTTATTTCTTTTTATGAATTCTTCCAAATCATGCAATGTCATTAATTGATAGGAATCTTCAAACACTTCATCTGCCCAATAATCTGTCGTAATCAATAATTCTTTTGCAATGATTGAACCATCGACAGTTACTCTGTTTTCCGAATATGTACATTCAGGAGCATTATTCCATTGTTTGCCAATCATGACATTTCCAGAGACATGAAGCATCTCTCTTGGATGTTGAACTCCTATTCCAA
>RGCF01000338.1 GCA_009919265.1 Bacteroidota bacterium
GATAGTTATCTAATTCAACATAGGTATATGCTTTGTATATATGATAGATGATAATCAGTAAAATAAGTGTTCTTATACGCTTATATAACGGGATTGAATATTTGGAAGAATCTTTAAAATCAGTATTGGATCAGACATATGCGAATTGGGAAGTCCTAATAGGAGTAAATGGTCATGGTCCTACAGGAGGTCAGATTCTGATTAGCGCCTTAGAGGTTGCGAATAGATTCGCCAAGGGGGACTCTCGGGTTCGCGTGATAAACCTACCAGATGCGAGGGGTGGAGCAGAAGCAATGAATGCATTGGTAAAAGAGTCAGTATCTGATTGGGTTGCAATACTTGACGTAGATGACAAATGGTATCCTGAGAAATTGATGGAGCAAGTCTTATGTATAAGAAGTCTTATGCTAACACCGGATGTGATTGGGACACAATGTGAGTATATAGGCGATATGAGAGGCAGTCCAAAGGTACCAAGTGGATATATTGACGTAAATTATTTCAAGATTGAGAATCCTATTATAAATTCATCAGTCTTGATACGCAAGAATCTTCTACATTATACAGACCTATATAATCTTGACGACTACGATTTATGGTGTAGACTTGCTCTTGAAAAGTGTGTATTTTATAATATTAATTCGGTCCTAACATACCATCGGGTTCATAAGGACTCCTATTATAACTCATCTCGTAAGCAAGACCCCGCTGCGCTTCGTCGTCACCATTTTTCCAAGTAACTCTCAAAATTGAACACGGGCCTGCCCCTACCCCTAAGCATACCACACAAATGGATTCCTTCACTGCTTATCTTGTAAAGATTCACTTACTGCGCAAGGCTAATTCTACTGAGAAGGACGATGATATTATTAAGATTCGTAAGAACCTTGCTACTGGCGAGTTTGAATTGTACTATAGTGACCCGAATGAGGATAGTGCTTCTACCTGCGTACACACTCTTCGTACTACAGAAGAGTCGGATCTGATTGATCACCTGTATCTTATGTTTAAGACATTATCTATGGACGAGGAACCATTTTATGAAGTCCAATTAACTCTCCCTGCAATGCCTCGCGTCCTTGTATCTGTAAATAGTTTGAAGGACACATATTACCGCGAGCATTTCATGAGTCTTATTAAAAACGCGCTTGGTCAATTTGATTATGTTGATTCATCTAGGTTACGAAAGTATTCTCCAGCATCTCAGAAAACACCTGAGCCAACTCGGTGGGAGACTGCGCGTATTAACCAAGGTAGTAGAGACTATGTGAATCAGGTACTGGGTGATAGTGTAGATCGCTACTTTAACAACTATCATAGTCATGCGAATTTGAGCAGCGTCAATGAGGTGGATTCTCAAGATGAGCCGTCTCTGCCATCGGCACCCAAAAAGCGACGCTCTAGTCGTCTAGCATCGGCCAATAGATGTACTCGGCCAAGACATCTTGTATTTGATTAATATTCATAATTGATGAAGAATCCATATGTAAATCCATTTTTACTCCTTGTATCCCAATAATACTAAACCAATTACAGAAAGGACCAGGCCACATATTTGTATGGGTGACAAGTATTCATTAAATACAAATATACCTATAATAGATACTAATATGTCGCTAATAACATCCCACATAATGTTCATAACTGTCATGGATTCAATTGAAAGTGATTGGTAGAATATTAGAGGCTGTATGGAATAGATTAGAGCCGCTAGAGGAAACATCCATGTACCCGTAATCATCCCAAGCTTTTTCGCCTTCAAAATGGGTAAGACAACCGAATCAATTGATGCCAAATATGTGGCAAAGAGGTATTGAAGCATACTATATGTAGTTAAGATAATAATTAAGATAGCAAACCAAACCTGTCAAGCATTCTCTTAAAACACACCTTATCTGAGAGTTCCCGCTCTACAAACTCCCTAGGTCTATAGTTTTCTAGAGTGGTCATCATCTTTTTTAGTAAAGGTTCTATATCCTTTGGATTTGTGGTTTTTTCGCCACAGATTGGGTCCCAGAATGCCGCAGAAGTAGCAGATAGACTAATACCATGATATGAGGCGTATGCCGATATATTATAGTCATTAACTTCTTCTTTCATATCTAATACGTCATAGACAAGTAGGGGTACATTATAGGAAAGTGCTTCTTGAAAGGCAAACCCCTGAGATTCATGACGCCCAAGCCATATACAAAGTTTAGATTCTAAGAGTAATTTATGATATTCATCTGATTTATAGAAGCCATATTTTACTACCTTGAAAAGTAATTTATTCTTTATAAGAATATCAACCACTTGCTGCATGTTGATGCTATCTCGTAGTTTCCAATATATTAAGATATACTCTTTTTTTTGTACCTTGGTATTGGGCTTCATAGATTCTGTATCTAGACCGAAAGGTAGGCATGCGTATGGTACAACAGGATTACTAAGAAAGGCATTGTGAATACGCAGATTCCATTCTGAAAGGCAGTTGTATAAGCATCTATCTGCCACTGACTCCTTGTTGTAAATGGCCAGCGGACCATCTTTTGTTGGAAATACAAAGAATTGTGGGCCAAACATGAATTTAGTCTTGGGAAATAGGGAAGGGTCAATCCAGAATCCAGTAGCCCATATTAAATCTGGTTGCCCTGAAATCTCAGATACAGTATCGAGCTTTTCATATTCAATTCCAAATAGTATACACCCCCGTATGAATGCTTCTTCATTCATTTTATGAGAATGGCCTACTTGTACAAATCGCATTGTATATTTAAGAGGTATCCTTTTAGATATTACAATATGGAAAATCGTATAGCGATAATAGTAACTGGGGCAGATAAAATTCCTAAATCTACACCCGTATTGAGAAGGGAGAGGTATATAGAATACTCAATGGCCTTACATAAGATATTTAGTTACTCGTATCCAATATATGGAGTATTATCTGAATTCGATTCGAATGATACAGTAGATATGGTACCGTTTAATAAATTTAATTTCAAGCATGTAGAATACATTAATCTTGGAAAAACAGATGCATCTAATAAAAGTTACAGCGAAATACAATCAATAAAC
>RGCF01000339.1 GCA_009919265.1 Bacteroidota bacterium
GCACACCTTGGCAGATTGAGTTGCTACCCAACTCTGATACCAGGCCACCACATCAGGATCGATCTCCACTGTTCGCTTGATGCCCTGTATCCAAGTATTGGGTGCGTGATTGTTCCAACGAGTGCGTCGTCGGTATATGTTCTGAACTTGATACATATTCCAAAGTATTTCTAGAGGATGCTAAAGGTATAGTTAAACATCCTCTTCAACCATGGTTAAAACATGGAAAACTTACATTGTATTTATCAGACAAACCAGAACAACTATGGTTTTATACAAATACAGGATTATCAACTTTTTCAGAGAAAACGATTAAGCCGGGGGACATGATTCGCGCAATAGTTAAAATTCAGGGTATTTCTCTTCAAATGTCGGAAAACGATATTTGGACAGGAAAATCAAGAATACAACATCATATCTTACAACTTTATAAACTAAATTCAAGCACGGGTAATTAAACTGATAGACAGTGCAATTAAGGATATAATTAAAGACATAGAACCACTTATCAAGAAATATAAATTCATAGACATGGGATCATATGTAAAATAAAGATACCATAATAATGTGTGAACCATTACTATACCACCAATACACCCTGTTACTGGGATAACTGTTTTTGCTAAATCATTTGAGCTATCTTTATTTCCGACCATTGCAGATAAGAAATAACAAACAGCCACAATCAAGCCTATTTCAAGGGCACCCAATACTGTAACCATTGTAGAACGTGACTCCATCTTCTGTAAGTACATTTGGTTTTACTTTGTACCGTTTAATTGTATGCCTACTTTGGAGGCGCAGAAGATAAAGGAGGAAGGGATCCTTTAATTGTTAATGCAGAACCAAGATTTCCAGGGATATTTGCAATTATATAGAATGCCTCGGCAATAAGAATAAGTATAGATATAGGTATAACAATTGAATATATTCTATATGTAAATAATGACTTGTTTTTTTCTGGAGAGCATGTATCTTCCATTCTATCTACATAGACGATACGTTTTCAATTGTAGAGTAGAGGTGTATGCCACCCATTCATAAAACAAGGAAGAAGCGAGTTATAGAACCGGGGCCAAAAGTATGCCATCCACGGCTACGTGGTAAATACGATACATGCTTATCTGATGAAAGAATGCGTGAATTATCTATTGCATACGCTGCACCATCCAATCTACGTGGCACTTTATTAAGATCATGGCTTACTCGAAAAGCTAAATGTAAGACTGAACGTTGTTTAATTGAAAAAGCACCCATCAACCAGGGTAAAAAAAAGTATCTCTTAAGACGTTACTATAGACCTAAACAACCAACAGAATGGATATCTGATCCCGACCAATGGTTGGATAGTAATAATATCATAGACGTAATGAAACAATATGAAGAAACATATCCTCATTTTAAATTCTACGGTGCGAATCCTATAGATTTTGCTTCTCCAGACCCTTATAATAGTGAGGCTGCTTCTCAAAATAAATGCCTTAATGATGATATTTGTAAACTGAATTTGAAGGACCTTGTAAAAAGAGGTAAGACACACCTTGGGTTTGTCTATAACTTAGATCCTAGTGATAAGGGGGGTAGTCACTGGATAGCAAGTTTCACAGACATTCCGGGTCATAGATCATATTATTTTGATTCTTACGGAATAAAACCCCCACCACAAATTGCAAGATTTATGAGATCTATGACATTACAAGATCCTCAGATGAAACTTGCATATAATGCTCATAGGTTTCAATATGGCGATACGGAATGTGGTGTCTATTCTTTATATTTCTTAATTCGTATGCTTGAAGGAGATGACTTCAAGGAATTCTGTAAACGTGCTCCTAAGGATAAAGATATGCTAGCCTTAAGGAAATGGTTATTTTCCGAAGCGGATTAGATACTAATACAAATTCACGTTATTTTCCATCTATCCTCTTCTCATAGTATGAGTAGAGCGACATGGATCCACGATCACAAGTACAACAGACTAGACGTGTCTTTTTTAGTGATCAAAATGAAACAATGCTTTATGGAATGCTATCAAATAATTTCCAGAAGCAACTTGGATCACAATTGACAGAAAAGCAGACATCTCGCCTTGAACGTGCCTTAGAACATTATATGGGTGAAGTATTTCAGAATAATGCTTCTTTGCCTATCCAGAACCTAAATAAAGAAGTTCTGGCTGTAACTGCATCTGACTTTAGTGATTATCTTCAGAGACAAGATGCTGTTGCAAATGCTCCTGTAAATACCTTTCAAGAAACATCTCAAAGATATGACCAAATTCAAGCAGATCGTCAAAGAAGTATGGAACCCCCCCGACCTTCTATTCCAGACTATGTTCAACCAATGATTATTAAGGAAGATGATTCTGTAAGCGCTTTATCTCTCTTTGAGGAAGCTAAGAAAAGGCGCAATATAGAGACAAATGCTCAGGCAGAGGAACAATTAGCAAGAAGAGCCAATTCAGCCATGCAACCTATTTACTTAGAACAACCTCAAGATCGTCCTGATCCAAGGACAATGTTTGATAAACCTTTGGATATAGTTATAGCAGGATCGAATCGTGAACTATCAGGTCGTGCCGATGTAAATCCTACACTTGCTCGCCCCGGCCCTACTATAGCCTTAAGAGGAACCTTACAACAGGATGTGCTAATTAAACAAGAGGATATACAGAGTTATAAAGAAACTGAGTATAATTTATCTATTTACAGTGCTGACAGAAACTGGGAATTAGATGTAAATAACACGGAGACCCGTTATAATTTTTCAGTAAATTTAAATAGCAATTCCTCTACGGGTGTAAATATGCAGCCAAAAGCTGCAAATCGTTTTAAGAATATTGTTCGTATTGAATTTGTCAAGGCAATTATACCCATTGAAGTCACAGATATAGTAGTTCGTAAAATAGGGTCTATTCAGACACCTGATTTAATGCAGGCCTTAGTGAATGCTCAAGCTATAGCAATTACCTCTGTTAATGCAGGTGTATCCGTTGCTTCTACTGCTGCTGCTAACTTATCTGCATATAACCTTCAGCTTACTAAAGATATAAATACACT
>RGCF01000340.1 GCA_009919265.1 Bacteroidota bacterium
CATATCTATTATACCTCGAATTCGTGAAAACTGGAAAAACAATCTGAAAGCCCCTGAAGGGGATTAAAGTAGTTTATCCTTGAATTCTCTGATGAACTCTTCAGACAATAGTTGGCGGTATGAAATCCATTTCCAATTCACACGGTCTGCAAACTCTCTGATGAAATCCTCAGATAGTGTTTGGTAGTATGAAATATAAGCCCAATCCACACGGTCTGCAAATTCTCTGATGAAATCCTCAGACAGTGTTTCGTTTTTACAAAGTAAACTCCAGTCTGTGTATGCAGGAGTAGATGGTACAGTGTATCTATTGATTATCTCTTGGTTTGTCATGTATCTATTATACTCTTCTGTTGTGAAAACTGGAAAAACAATCTAAAAGCCCCCGTAGGGGAATGAAAGTTTGTCCTTGAATTCTTTTCGGAATTCATCAGATAGTGTTTGGCATCGTGAAATCCCTTCCCAATCCACACTATTTTTGAATTCTCTGATGAAATCCTCAGATAGTGTTTGCCACCGTGAAATACCAGTCCAACTCACACGGTGTGCATACTTTCTAATAAAGTTCTCAGATAGTGTTTGACTGTATGAAATCATACCCCAATCCACATCATTTTCAAATTCTCTGATAAAACCCTCAGATAGTTGTTCGTATTTACAAAGCGAACTCCAATCTATAAATGTGTATTTATCGAATAACTCTTGGTTTGTCATATCTATTATACTCTTCTGTTGTGAAAACTGGAAAAACAATCTGAAAACCCCTGAAGGGGATTATCTTGTTGTTACAACATTTGCATTTTGGATTTTTGCTTTTTTAATCCAAATCTTCATTGCCTTTTCAGCTTGAGAAATACTTGGATATTCAATGCTGTAATCATGCCCATTGTAAGTGAATCTTAACAAACAAGGTCTAGATTTAGGGTGTGGCATTTGCCTCCTCCAATCTTACTGCTTGTCCATTTTCCCAACGATAATTAACCTCATCATCTGAAACGCATGGAGCATAGTGTCTTACTAAAACCCATCTTCCTTCAAGGTCTTCGCAATATGCCTCACATTCTTCTTGGGTAGCAAATCTCAAGCCATTGGTGCTGTAACCATAGGAATCTGTCATCACATAAGGAGCCCACGATTTTCTTGTACCCATAGCGTTTTTAGCCTCGATTTCTTGTAATGTTTTGTATGTCGTCATATCTATTATACCTCGAATTCGTGAAAACTGGAAAATTGCTGTGGCCTCCCTTTGAGGGGATTCAGGCAAAATAAGGATTCATCTGAAGATATTTCTTTACATAATTCTCGATTTGCTTGCTTGTGGGTTTTTCGTAGATTGGCTCACCTAAATTGATACAATCATTATTCAGGTATAATTCATAATAGAATTCATCATCCTCTTCAATGTAATCTACCTCAATAATATGTCCTTCAACATTTTGTGTACCAACAGAAGTTTGCCTCAAACTATTCTCCTTGACCCACGCTCATGATGTCGTCAATCAAAGAAGGTTGAACTTGCTCGTCATTGCTGGTGATTGTTTCTACAAAATTTATCAATGTTAATATTGTGGAAAAATCAGAAATTTGTTTAATTACCGAATTGCGAGCTATGTCCGTTTTAAGATATGGAAGCACGTTGATAAGTGCTTGGGTAAATACTTTTGTGTCTTCGATAAGAAGCATGTCTGTGTTTTCGTTCATGTTTATTATACCTCGATTTTGTGAAAACTGGAAAAATGGGTTGCGGAATCCTTAAGGGGATTAACCCTCAAGAACGTGCGACCAATATCTGCTATCACACTTGCCCTGCTTCCTATCCCAAAAGATACATCTTGCAATGTATGGCGAAGCTCGTAATGCCTTGGAGCGAGAAATCCAATCATTCTCATGCTCTTCATAAACCAGCTTGCCCTTACCGCCATCAAACTTTTGTAGCTTGAGATTGTATAACTGAATCATATGAGTGTCAAGGCATACAACATCTGCCTTATCTGGAAAGCACATTTCAAGAGTAAAACTTACCTTAGCGATACCAATGCCTCGGCACTTTTTGGTGAGTCGGTTTCTGAAATCAACCCATGATTCATTTTTTTGCTTCTTGTAATCAGAAACATTATTGCGAAAATCTTGTGCAAAATCCCAAATGTATTCTTGTCTCTTGTTGTGCATACCGCATTTAGATTCAAATAATTTTACACCTAGCAAATCTCTATCATCAATCCATTCGTCGAAATTCTTGATAGCATTGTAGCCTCTAACGTTGCCTTCCCAAGTGGTATGAATTGAAGTGTAGGCAAACAACCATCTTCGCAATACCTCATCATCAGTTTTTGGAGCCACAGATTTCCAATACTTGTTGTACGTTTTGATTTCAGGTTGTGTAAGTGATTCAAAATAGTGTTGAACAGTCATAGATATTATACTCTAGCAATGTGAAAACTGGAAAAACCGCCTGAAGCCCCTTGTGAGGGGGTTTTGCTTAGATATAAACTGGGTCTTCATCCCAATCATAATCTTCTTCCCAATCTTCTTCATAATCTTCTAGTTCATCAGACACAAACACAATCTCAAATTGTGTGAGCTTGTTGTCTTTATTGAAGTACATGGTCAGGTCATAACGACCATCACCATAAGCTGTTCGTGACACAAATCCAGAACCATCAATAACTCCACAACCCTCTTCACTTAGAGTGAGTGTGCAAGATTTACCATAAAAATTGTTTGGGTCATCAAATTCTTTTTTATCTTCCCAGATGGCAGAATCAAAGATACCAAACTGACCTGAATCTACAAAGGCAAAGCCATCAACAGTATGGTCTATAGAATAATCACAAGATTTACCACGAAAACCTGTGTGGTATCCTCTATCGTTTTTCTCCAAAGTGATTTTCCATTCTCCGCTTACGCATGGAGTATTGAAATATACACCGCCTCCAGAATTTGAATCTTCAGTACTGTAGCAAGGGTCTGACAAATGTACTGTGTCGCCAAGATTGATTGTAAATGTTTCGTTCATGTTTATTATACTCTTTTGTTGTGAAAACTGGAAAAACGGTTTG
>RGCF01000035.1 GCA_009919265.1 Bacteroidota bacterium
TTCCCTTTCTCTTTGTAGTCTATACCCTTCATTCCATGGCTTTAACTCAGGTAATTTTGGTTCTGCGATTTCAGCTTCAGAACTATCACCAAACAAATTGACGGTATCTGTTTGTAATTCTTCTTGAACTCTTTTTGCATAGTCGAGTGCTGAATCTATGGAGCCGAACAATTGCGCTCTATGACCATGTTGCAGCGAATCAAAGGCACCAGCGCAGACGAGAGGCTCCAATGTTCTTCGATTAATGAGTTTTAGATTTACTCTCTTCACAAAATCAAAGAATGATGTAAATGTTCCACTTTTTCTTGCTTCGACCATTGCATCAACTGCCGGAATACCAACATTTTTAATTCCAGCCAATCCAAATTCAATTGTCTTGCTGTCTGATGCGGTAAAAATTGCATATGATCTATTTACATCCGGAGGCATGACTGTTATGCCGAATGAACGAGCTTCATCAATCAACTGAACAATCTTATCAAGATTGTGCAATTCAGCAGTCATATTGGCAGCCAAAAATTCAGCTGTATAATGTGCTTTTAACCAAGCTGTTTGATATGCCAAATATGCATATGCACATGAATGTGATTTATTGAAACCATATGAAGCAAATTTGAGGATAAGATCAAAGATCTCTTCTGCAAGTGCTTTTGCATCAGCCAACTTGCTGATACATCCTTGAACAAAAACAGAATTTTTCAAGGCACCTTCAACAAAAATTGCTTTTTGTTCAAGCATCAACTTTTCATCTTTCTTTCCCATTGCTCGACGCATGATATCCGCTTGAGCTAGGGTAAATCCAGCGATATCACCCACCAATTGCATAACCTGTTCTTGATAAACAATCACACCATAGGTTTTATGCAAAGCTGCTTCCATGATTGGATGCAAATATTCTATGTGTTTTCTCCCTTGTTTACGATCAATGAATTCCGGAATATTATCCATTGGACCAGGACGGTACAATGCATTCATTGCAATGAGATCTTCCAAATCATTTGGCTTTAGTTTCTTCAATGATTCTTGCATTTGCTCAGATTCAAACTGAAAGATGGCAAGTGTTTTCCCTTTTCCAATCAATTCGAATGTGTGTTGATCATGAAGATCTAATGCTTCCGGATCAATTTCCACTCCATGATTTTTCTTGATTTGCGCAAGTGTGTTTTCAATAATTGATAGAGTTTTAAGACCAAGAAAATCCATCTTGAGCAATCCGGCATCTTCAAGATCCTTCATGGTATATTGCGTCGCCATTCCTGAATCTGAAGTCTTGACAAGGGGCACATAATCATTGATATTCCCCGGTGCAATCACAACACCTGCTGCATGCGTAGAAGAATTCCTCGCTAAACCTTCAAGTGTTGTTGCATAATCGATCAGTTCTTTCAGTTTTGGATCATTTGATTCTTTCACCCACCGTAATTCTGGTAATTCCATCGCTTCTGTTAGTGGAGTTACTTTTCCCATCACAGAGGGTATTTTCTCAGTAATTGATCTGACTGTTGCGAGAGGTATTCCCAATACTCTTCCAACATCAGTGAGTACAGCTCGAGAAGAAAGCGTACCAAAGGTGATGATTTGAGCAACTGAATCATTACCATATTTTTCACGAACATATTCGATCACGACATCTCGCTTATCATCGGCAAAATCAATGTCGATATCAGGCATGGAAACGCGATCAGGATTCAGGAATCGTTCAAAGAGCAAATCATATTTGAGTGGATCAACATTTATGATGCCTAATGCATAAGCTACTATACTTCCCGCAGCTGAACCACGCCCCGGACCCACGCGCACATTTTTTTCTCTTGCTGCTTTGATAAAATCCTGTACGATCAGGAAGTATCCGGCATATCCCATAGATTTAATGACATCTAATTCAAATCTTACACGTTCGAGGATATCTGCAGTTAATGTGGGATACCGTTTTTCCAATCCCTCCATCGTTATTTCTTCAAGATATTCCTCAAGAGTACTTGCCTTGGATGTTGAAGGAATTGGAAAGATTGGCATTTTGATGTCGGATTGCAAATCCACATTGCACTTTTCAGCTATCTCATTTGTATTTTCAATTGCTTCAGGAAAATCAGCAAATATTTTTGCCATTTCTTCCTTGGTTTTGAAATACATTTC
Source organism: Bacteroidota bacterium (assembly GCA_009919265.1). Classification (GTDB taxonomy): domain Bacteria; phylum Bacteroidota; class Ignavibacteria; order Kapaibacteriales; family UBA961; genus UBA961. The sequence continues at coordinate 2,137 of RGCF01000035.1, forward strand.
AGGAACGCCATAACGAAGATTATAGATGTCCATTTGTCCTGAATTAGCTGAAGACACTTCTTTGATATTCAGCAAGACATTATGTGCAACAGCATCTTCTTTTCTGATATAATGGCAATCATTTGAACAAATGATTTTGATCCCCAATTCTTTTGCTAGTCGAGGAGCTTGTTCCATGACAATTTTATCCCCTTCCAAACCGTGATCTTGCAATTCGATATAAAAATCTTCACCAAAAGCATCTTTATACCACTTTGCAGATTCTTTTGCTTGTTCATAATCTCCTTCGAGTAATGGCGCATTGACAACACCGGCTAAGCATGCCGATAATGCAACGAGCCCTTCTCGATATTGCAATAACAATTCTCGATCGATGCGTGGTTTATAGTAGAATCCCTCGGTATGTCCAAGTGTGGTAAGCTTCATCAGATTTTTATATCCGATGTCATTTTTAGCAAGCAATACCAAGTGATAATAATTGCGACGTTTATTTCCGGCTTTTCTAGCTGTCATATCAAAACGACTGCCCGTCGCAACATAGACCTCACAACCAAGCAAAGGTTTTATTCCGGCTTTTTTAGCTTTTTTATAAAATTCAAAACATCCAAACATTACCCCATGATCGGTGAGCGCAAGTGCAGTTTGCCCATCTGCTTTGGCCGCCTCGATCAATTGTTCGGGTTTACATGCAGCATCAAGCAGAGAGTAATGTGTGTGATTATGAAGATGAACAAAATCTGGCATAGTATTTCATTTTTGAATGTGTGCAAACATAGTGTTTTTTTACCCCTTCATTGCGGCATTCTTTCCACAACTATTTTCCCTTTCCATAGCATAAAGAGTATGTGTATTTTTGTAGACTTTTGAATTTTCAACAAAAGACCGTGAATACTTCGCATCAGCCCTCAAAGGCAGAATCAAGAGCGATGAATATTTCGCTATTGATTGGATTCCTCATGTTGGCGCTAAAATGGAGCGCTTATATGCTTACCGGTTCAATTGCAATTTTTTCCGATGCAATGGAAACGATAGTGCATATTGCCGCTGTGGGTTTTGCTTGGTATAGTCTTCGCATCACCTATTTACCTGCTGATGAAGACCATCATTTTGGTCATGACAAAATCACTTTTTTCTCTGCAGGCCTTGAAGGTGCCCTTATTATTTTGGCAGCTATCATCATCATTCAAACTGCCATCGACAAATTGATCCATGGGGTAACTTTGGAACAAATTGGATATGGAACCGGATTAACCGCAACAGCTGCTGCAATCAATACAATACTTGGATTATATCTTGTAAAAACCGGAAAAAATAATTCCTCATTAATAATCGAGGCCAATGGAAGACATATCTTAACCGATGCCTGGACATCAGCTGGTGCAATCATAGGATTATTACTTGCCTTCTTTACAGGAAAATATTGGATAGATCCATTGATGGCTTTATTCTTCGGAGCCAATATCATTTTTGAAGGTGGCAAACTTATTCGAAGAAGCATTCAAGGGTTGATGGATAAAACAGACCCTGCATTATTCAACTCAACACAATACATGCTAAATGAGAAATGTACTGCACTCGGCATCTCCTATCATAGGTTGCGTTTGAGAATGTCTGGAAATGTTGTGTATATCGATTTTCATTTGCAATTCCCTGATGAAACTTCAATTGAGTCGGCACATCTCCAAGCAACAGAAATTGAGCAAATGATTCAGCAATCAATCTCATATCCATGTGACATTGTTACACATCTTGAAAGTACATCGCATCATCCACCCGATCATGTGTAATCGTCACATGTCCCTTTTCTTTCTATAAGCATTGACTGCTTTTTCATGATCTCTTCCATTTGAAGAAAAGACATGTTCCCCGGATCCGTCACCTTTCGCTACGAAAAAAACATAATCATGATATTCAGGTTGTAAAGCGGCGAGTATAGACTCTCTTCCCGGGCAATTTATTGGACCGGGTGGCAAACCTGAGTATTTGTATGTATTGTAGGGACTATCTATTCGCAAATCACTATAGTATAAGCGCTTTCTTTTTCCAATCGCATACTGCACAGTGGGATCAGCTTCTAACTTTATGCCCCGCTTCAATCTATTGTGATATACACCACTTATTCTGGCTCTTTCAGAAGCAACTGATGTTTCTGCTTCGATGATAGAGGCAAGAGTCAATATTTCATGTTTGGTATATGGAGATTGTTTGAGCAATGATGCGCAGCGTTTATTCCAAAACATTTGATGAATCACTGTAAGTTTTTTGATAATCTCAGATGGCAATTGCTTTTTGTACATGTTATAGGTGTCTGGCATATAATACCCTTCCATGGATGTTTGCCGAACTCCCAATGCTTTGCAAACTGAATCATCTAATGAATTCTTCATGAATTGAGATGAGTCTATGTCAAGTCGCTTTTTAAGAATGGATGCGATGCGGCGTAGATCCGAACCTTCGGGAATAACAACATTAATTGTCACACCTGACTGACCGGTAAAAAGTAATTTCATCAATCGTGCATGCGAAATCATTGGCTCTACAACTAATTCCCCCTCATACAAGTTTCTACCAGAAATTCCATGATAAATTGAAATCAACACATAAAATGCAAAGGGGTGATCAATTGCATCTGCTTGAGATAATGTTTCTACTGTTCCCGAAATAGATTTGTCTTGTAACGTAATCTCCTTTGTGACATGCAATGGAATCGAACTCAATAAATAGACTATTGAAGAAACCACAATAGCCATGATAACCAATGTTGCCAAAGTCAGTTTGGTTTTGATCGAAATATGAGTTTGTTTTTTTGGCACGATGCATGTCCAAAGGTAGACAGATATCAATCGGCAATGATAAACGGAATCATCTCGCGTTCATTGTCTGAGTATATGACCATGAAATATGAGCCCGGGCTAAAATGCTTCATATTCATGTCTACAGAATATTCCCCTGCTGGCGCCTGTTTGAGCATAAAGATCTCTTCTGTCCTACCCGAAAAGGGCTCTACAATAGTTACACGAGCCATTGACGAAGCTTGCATCGAGAATGAAAGTCGTGATTGCGAACCTTGCAGTATTGGATGAGGAGCGATTCGAGGATTCGAAATTCTTTTCATCGACAAATCAATAATTGCCGACTTTACCGTGACATCACATTTACCATTGGAAAGCAATGTATCTTGTATACCAAATGCTTCATATATAAAAGGTATTGAAAGACAATTTCTTCCGATGCGAATGGTATCTCGGTCTCGTCTTGTGTCATACAGTGTATCGATGATATCGATTGGAGCATAACAAGCATAAATTGTCATGCTCTTTCCTGGTGCAATTCGTAATGGGAACACTGATCTCGGAACACTGAAGACAGTATTCTTGGAAAGTTGCACTTCATCAATAACCTGTTCATAGAGTCCATTGTTGATCAGAGTAATACTATCGCAGTACAAAGATCCAATCGGAACACCTCCAATATTCTTTTTTGTAGAACCCGGAGAAATAGTAGTTATCGTAAAGCCCGGAATTGTATCTGAATACAATGATATATTCCCATTCTTATCTTCAGCTCTTATCTCATAAATCGCATCTTTGTTTGCATCAATAACGCAGATATTCAATATGCGAAATGCCTGTACAATGGGAGTGACAGGAGACCAATCGATATTCGTGGACTTTTGTATTGTCACATCTTTTAGCCCACCATCAGTTGGCATTGAATCTGAAATAAAAGCTATGTGACATGTTCCACAAGAATCTGGATTTGCGGAAATCAATGGTTTTTGCTTATCCAAAAATGCCGTCAGATCAAACAAAGCCATTGTTTTTGAAGTACATTCATTTTCAATGAATAGTGAATCAAGTACATTTCCTTCATTCGCAGCATCGAATGAAATTTGATAGGTGAATGTTTCTTTTGGTTTTAAGGTGAGTGATGCAGGACCAATAATTGTGCATATGCTGCTCGCACCTTTCCACATCGATGGTTTGATGACTTGATTAAAGCTACCATAGTTTTCAAGAGTGACAAAATATGTTACCTTCTTACCAACCGGAGTTTTTTCCCTAAAGACTTGAATCGAATCATTGTTTTGCAGTTTATATGTACTCGAAACCGTGAAACCTTTGATGCGAATATTCATCGTTGTTTTTTGCAATACGGAATCAACAGCAGTAACGGTTATCTCTCCATCTTGATTAGGATCTTTCAATGCAACATTAAATATGACTGAATCCTGAGGAGGAATAAAATTATAGGAGATGTCTTTTATATTTTTTGCAGATCCTGACTCTTCAAAGATGCGAACAATACGAGAATCACCTGCAACAGTATCGTAAATGGCACCAAGATATCCATTGCAAATTTGCTTGCCTGTTATTTGCGGAGGATTGAAGTCAAAGCTTCTAAAACTCATGCCACCAACATATCCATAAGAATTTGCGCGTCCATAGCCATATGCATAAATTCCCACACGCTCATCTGCAGTTACCGAATGAACTCCATCACCAACTCGAAGCCAGGAATATGAAAAGTTAGTGCCTGATATAGGTATGACATTTGTACTAGGGAGTACTGTTATCAATTGTCCATCAAAACGCGTATTCGATACAGCGGTATTTGGCATGACAATCGTAATCCATTGTTCGTCATATCCTTGATTAATAAACACATTATTTGCAAAATTTATTGCCTGAATACTTACAAAGCGATAATTATCTTGGAATTGATCGCTCGGAGGCACAAGCATCATGAATGGATCTCCATTATAATCAGTACCTTGAGTTCCCTGTGTACCTGATGTTTTTTTGTATTGCGCGACTATGATTGATTTATTCGATGAAATGACTTGTGGTGTGGTAAGAACAGACTGATACATTCCACCTTTTGACAATGTGGTTGCTTTCACTCCATTGATCATGATATCAGTACTATCATAGGCGGCAAGTACTCGATAAATGTCTTGTGATAAATTGGTTGCATTATATGGCTTTGGAAATGGCACCACAATAGCTGTTCTACCCCATGTATCAACACTTGGTAATTGCTCGACAATATGATCTCGTGAAGTTAGTTCATCAACTTTAATGGGAATTCTTGCTCTTTGATGTCCGGCAAACAATGCTATCGGTTTATTTGCCTGCACCCTGCTACCTGTCATGTCACCTGATCCATCTCCAATAGACATTTCCGCCTGCACTAGAAATGATTCGCCTTGATTTAAGTTGGTTGTAATTTGCGCCGCACTACCTCTACGCGATGTTGGCGCAGATGGGAAGATTGCAACTTCTGTATTGTCTTCTGTTGCAACAATTGCGAATTCAGAAGGAGTACTTCCATTTGTCAGTGAATTTCCATTTCGATCGGAATTGTATGTTAACACATAATGATCTTTTCCTAATGCATCCGTTGGCAATACAAGGAAAGCATCACTTGTAGTAGAGCCTTGATTGAGAGCATAGACCGTCACTTCTTTTTCTGAAGTGACATGAAATACATTCTCAGAGGGAATTTCAACTTGATTATTTGCAGTAGATTGGCCCCCGCTTGCGTTCTCACCTTGCAATTCATAGAGCAACCAATGAACTCTGTGAGAAAATACTTGGGCAGGATTTGTTATAGAAAAAGGGATTGTTTGCCAATTCCCATTTCTACCTTTATATCTCAATGTTCCATTTGTTGGTTCTGCTGAAGCAATATAGACATATAAAGAATCGGTTGAAGGACTATTGACATGTAAATTCGGTATAAATGTAAACCAGAAATCTGTTCCCCTACTATCTTTTTCCTGTGCAAAAGCATCCATCAACATTCCAAAACCCAAAAGGATTAAAGAACAAGAAATGAATATAGCTATGCGTGAATGTTTTGTCATGGAAATACTGCATTTGTTTGAATGTAAAGACACAACAGAATCACCTTTGTTTCGGGTTCCTGCCTATCGTCCCCATTGCAAGTTAGTGAAATACGCACAATATGAAAATTAAGTCGCGGTATTCGTATCTTTGAAATTATCCAGTTATCATGTCAAAAACTGCCTCATGAAACCTAGAATTGCTATTTTTTTTACCGGTGGCACCATTTGTATGCGGGTGGATGAGGGTTTTGGGGGCATAGTTCCTGCACTTTCCGCAAAGCAAATACTTGATACGATACCGGATATCGATGAACTCGCTGATATTGAAGTCATTGAGTTTGGACATTATCCCGGGCCACATATGACCCCAGATATCATGTTTGGCCTTTCTGAGCAGATCAAACACTATGTACATCGCGAAGATATCGATGGCGTCATAGTGACGCATGGTACTGACACACTCGAAGAAACAGCATATTTTCTAGATTGTACAATTGATACATCCATCCCGATTATCGTCATTGGGGCCATGCGAAATTCAAGTGAACCGGACTGGGACGGACCTCGGAATCTACGAGATGCACTCATCCTTGCAGGGAGCCGGGAAGCACATGGTTATGGCGTATTACTTTGTTTGTCAGATTCCATCAATGCTGCATCCGAGGCAACGAAAACAGATACAAATCAGCTCAATACATTTGCAAGTTTTGATTTTGGACCAATCGGCCGCATCGTAAACGGGACTGTAATGATGTATAGGAAACCGGTTCGAAGAGAAGTATTTACCATCAAAGAACTTCCACATCATGTTCCCCTACTTAAATGCTATGCAGGCATGGATGCAATGCTAATTGATTGCGCACTTCAATATGGTGCCTCTGGGTTAGTGATTGAAGCATTCGGTGTTGGCAATGTACCACCATCAGTCTTTTATGCATTGAAACGAGCAGTTGAAGCCAATATTCCTATTGTACTCACTTCTCGATGTCCGGTAGGTCGGATTGAACATATTTATGCCTATGAAGGGGCAGGAAAACATTTGTATGATGCAGGCATCATTTTTGCTGACTATTTAAACGGACAAAAAGCAAGAATCAAACTCATAGCCGCTCTTGGTGCTGGGTATGATATATCAAAGATTCGCCAAGCTTTTGAATGGGCTTAATCAACATTGGCATAAAATCATGAGTAGAGAATACTATTTTCATAGAGCCGGGACATTGATTTCGAAAAGGAAACTCCCCTTTATTCGCATAGTACTCATTGCAATTATTCTGACACTATCTGCAGTTTGGGCTATAACTGCATATACGGGTTTGATCAAAGAACAAGATAGACTTGCATCAAACTTGGAGATATCTGTCATCATCAAAAAAAATACTGATACAACTCGCATCGTTTCACTAGCTGAATCATTAAAAGCATTTCAACAAATACGAACAGTTAAGATTATTACCCCCGCACTTGCAAGCATTGAATTTCAAAAAGAATTAGGGGAAGACACGGACTTACTTTTTGCCGAGAGTCCTTTTCAATGGTCAATTGTTTTCACAATGGAACCAGCATATTGTGATCATCAAACAGTAAGTACGATACTTGCACATCTTGGTTCTAAACAGATTGTTGAACAAACCGTATTCAATGACAAAGCAGCAGGTGCGCTTTTCGCTAGAAGCACAATGGTATTAACACTTGGACTAGCTGGTGCAACTGGGATTGTTATTCTATTCCTTGGTTTTCTTTCCTATGTATTTAGGTCTGAGTTATTACAAAGTCCTGCTGAATGGTTTATTCTGCAAACCCTTGGTGCAGCGAAAATGTTCATTGCTTTCCCTCATGTACTATTTGCTGCATGTGCTTGCTTGACTGGCATTGCACTTGGTGGTTTGATAGCAATTCCAATTCAACTTGCCTTTTCATCGACTCAACCCTGGGTCATGGATGTGCCTTTTGGACTTATGATGTCAGCCCATGCATCGGTAGCTATCCTATGTCTTTCAACTGCAGTGATCACCGCATTTACAGTGACAAGCGGAAAATAAAAAGGCCCTGATCAATAGATCAGAGCCGTGCTGTGCGGAAGACGGGACTTGAACCCGTACGCCAGTGAAGGCGCCACCCCCTCAAGATGGTGCGTCTGCCAATTTCGCCACTTCCGCATCTCAGGGACAACAAAGATAGCAGTTTTCCGATACCTGACAAACCTCCAATCCCTCACTACTCCTGTTTTTCAACAGCTCACTGCTTATTCACAGCCTTGTTTATGCACTGCATAGACCGTATCTTTGTCAATCTTTTGAATCCCAATAATTGACAAGCATGGCATCTAAACATACATCTTCAAAAAAAGCAAAACCGATCATGAAGAATTCAATTCCCCTTTCAAAAGCGGAATTGATTCGAGATTTAACCCTAGCCATAGAAAGTAGGCAAGCAAGTCTCCTTGGTAGACGCGAAGTGCTTTCCGGCAAGGCCAAATTTGGAATTTTTGGGGATGGAAAAGAGCTTCCGCAATTGGCTTGGGCAAGAGCATTCAAAAAAGGAGATTTTAGATCAGGGTATTATCGTGATCAGACTTTTATGTTTGCCCTTGGTATATCTTCCGTAACAGAATTCTTCTCACAACTCTATGCCATTCCTGATCCTGTTATGGAACCTGCATCGGCTGGTAGATCCATGAATGGTCATTTTGCAACAAGGTCATTGGATAGTCAGGGAAATTGGGTCAGCCTTAAAGAACAATTTAATTCCTCTGCAGATGTATCTCCAACCGGTTCTCAAATGCCACGATTGGTTGGCTTGGCTTATGCATCTAGATTATATCGTTCTATTGATGTATTGAAAGGCGAGAATCCTTTCAGCAATGATGGTAATGAAGTTGCATGGGGTACAATAGGAAATGCAAGTGCGGCTGAAGGAATGTTTTGGGAATCAGTGAATGCAATTGGCGTATTGAAATCTCCTGCAGTCATTTCCATTTGGGATGATGGATATGGTATTTCCGTTCCGAATGAATTTCAAATGACAAAATCAAATGTTGGGGAATTGCTTTCCGGTTTTCAAAGAGCACCCGGCACTAAAGATGGATATGATGTTCATACGGTGAAGGCATGGGATTATCCCGCATTGCTAGACATATATGAAAAAGCAGGACATATTGCCAGGACTGAGCATGTCCCACAAATCATTCATGTGATTGAAGTCACGCAACCTCAAGGTCATTCCACTTCCGGAAGTCATGAGCGATACAAATCAAAAGAGCGCCTCCAATGGGAACAGGATTTTGATGGCATTGCACGCATGAAACAATGGCTTATCAAAGAAGGAATGATATCAGAGGCAGAAATCGAACAACTTGAACAAGATGCCATTGCCAGAGTGAAAGGATGGCGTGATGTGGCATGGAAAGCCTATCAAGAACCAATCCTTGAAGATTTGCAGCAGACGGTTAATGCTTTACAAGCAATCAGTACTGAATGCAATGATTCCGTCATCAGTGATCAATTGCAACAATTGGTATCAACCTTACTTTCTCTACGCGAACCATTTCGTAGAGATATCATGGGAATCATCCATAAAGCTTTACTTCTGACTGCCTCACTCAATATTCCAAGCAGACAATCATTACTTGCATGGAAAACATCATTACATGCACTACAAGAAGAACGATATTCATCACATTTATATAGTGAAAGTGCTGAATCTGTATTTAAACAGATACATATTCCCCCACGCTATGATGCTGAACCTCAATTGGTGAATGGTTCTGAAATCATGAATGCCTGTTTTGATTATCATTTACAACATGATTCACGCATCATTGCATTTGGCGAAGATGTTGGACAACTCGGAGATGTCAATCAAGGATTCAGCGGATTGCAAGCCAAATATGGTGCATTGCGTGTTTCGGATACCGGCATTCGCGAAGCTACCATTCTTGGACAAGGTATTGGTTTGGCAATGCGAGGACTAAAACCAATTATTGAGATCCAATACTTGGATTATCTTCTCTATGCATTGCAATTGATGAGCGATGATTTGGCCACTGTGCAATGGCGAACAAAAGGTGGACAAAAAGCCCCGGCAATCATTCGTACTCGTGGTCATAGACTTGAAGGTGTGTGGCATAGCGGAAGTCCAATGGCCGGTATTATCAACTTGATTCGAGGAATACATGTATGCGTTCCAAGAAACATGACTCAAGCTGCCGGCATGTATGCAACGCTTTTGCAATCAGATGAACCCGGTTTAATCATCGAAGTATTGAATGGTTATCGATTGAAAGAAGCCATGCCTTCAAATATGGGTGAGTACTCTATTCCTTTGGGAGTACCTGAAATCTTGAAAGAAGGTTCCGATATCACTCTCGTCACCTATGGTGCATGTTGTAAAATAGCTCTTGAAGCAGCAGAGCAACTCTCAACATTACATATCAATGTTGAAGTTATTGATGTACAAACGCTATTGCCTTTCGATCGCACAGGAACAATTGTTCATTCTCTCAAAAAAACAAATCGCATTCTGTTCTATGATGAAGATGTTCCAGGTGGAACTACTGCATACATGATGCAAGAAGTGCTCGAAAAGCAGGGTGGATATATGTATCTGGACTCATCACCTGTCACATTGGCTTCAAAAGAACATCGACCTGCTTATGGTACAGATGGTAATTTTTGGTCTAAAGCAGAAGCCGAACATGTTGTAGAAGCAGTCTATGCAGTGATGAATGAGGCATATCCTGATCGTCATCCCAACATTTTTTGAAGACTTGAAACTTCATTGAAACTATTTCGTATTTCCTCTTCACTTACTTGAGGAATGTAGAATGATGGAATCATCAACATTTACAATTGAAGACACCATTTCATCCAATGTCCATATACTTCAATTACATGGTTATCTGGATGCATCTACTTCGCACATCCTAGATGATGCCATTCAGTCAATTATCCAATCTCATGAATATAAAATCCTCATCGATTGTGCGGATCTCACCTATATCAGTAGTGCTGGTTTGGGAATATTCATGAAGCATGTTGATGCCATTCGCAGTGGATCAGGTGATATTGTCTTTTGTTCCATGCAAAAACCTGTATTCAATGTTTTTGACTTACTTGGATTCCCTGTTCTCTTCCGTATCTGCAGTGATCGATCAGAAGGATTACACTCTTTGACTCATGAGGGATGAGTCATGACAATGCATCATCACGATTCATTTATCACCAATACTTCAGTCCAACAATTGCCAATCATTAGGGAGTCTATTGCACGCTCTTTGAATATCGCAGGCATGGATATTTCGTATACACATCAATTATGTCTTGCAATTGACGAAGCTTGCTCCAACATCATGCTTCATGCAAGTACAGATTCAGACACCACCATCAAAATTTCACTTGAATGTCATGAAGATTATTGCAAAGTCATCATTCAAGACAATGCATCACCTTTTGATCCTTTAAATATTCCTGCAAAGGACATGAATCTCTATTTTCAAGAGAAAAACTTTGGTGGTTTAGGAATTGAACTCATGAGAAGAATCATTGATGATATTCAATATGAGCATTCTCAAGGCAAACAATCATGGAATACTTTGTCTCTCACAAAGTATTTTACCAATTCCAGTCATTGATTCATGACAGTATTTTACTCCGACACATATACAATACCACTTCCCGATGGGCATAAATTTCCAATGGTGAAATATCGAATGATTCGAGATGCACTATTGGAAAGAAATATCCTAACGATAGATGAATTGCGTGAATCTCCTCTATTCCCTGCTTCAGAGCTCAGATTAGCACATGATCCTGCATATGTTGAGCATGTTTGCAATCTAACACTAGATCCAAAAATTGTCAGAAGAATTGGATTTCCTTTAACTGAAGGTTTGGTAACTCGATCCTTGGCAACCGTAGGCGGTGCAGTCGCAGCGTCGGAAATTGCTCTTGAAGATGGAATTTCGGGAAACCTTGCCGGTGGAACTCATCATGCATTATATGATGCAGGTGAGGGCTTTTGCGTATTTAATGATATTGCTGTTGCAAGTTTACGATTGCTCAATGCAAGAAAAGTGCATAGAGTAGCAATCATTGATGTGGATGTTCATCAAGGGAATGGGAATAGCGCAATTCTTGGCGATCTACCACAAGTGTATATTTTCAGCATGCATGGAAAGAAAAATTATCCATTCATCAAAGTCCCCTCTACTATCGACATTGAATTGGAAGATGGAGTTTGCGATGATGAATATTGCACAACATTAATTGCACATTTACCTGCCATTGCTGAATTCAAACCTGACATCATCTTCTATCTTGGTGGGTCCGATCCTCTTCACACTGATTCACTCGGTAGATTATCACTTACAATGAAGGGCTTGGAAGACAGAGATCGTATTGTGTTTGAATGGGCAAAGCATCATGGCTTCCCTGTTTCATTGGCATTAGGAGGTGGCTATAGCAAACCTATTCAACATACAGTTGATGCACATGTTCAGACATTTGCTTTGGCAAAGAAATTGTTGGCATAAACATTAAGGGCTCCCGAAGGAGCCCTTTTGATTAATGTCCAATGCTAAACATTCGAGCAGTTTTTTTCAATCCGTCTTTTGTACCCACAACAAGAGTATACATTCCGGATGGTAGATCTTTCACAGAGAATGCAACGGTTTTCATGACTCCGCTTTGCACATATCCATCGAATGCTACCAAGACAGGGCGGCCCATCATATCAAACAATTCTGCTTGAAGAATCTCTGTGCCCTCCGGTGCAATCATGTCGAGATAACATGTTTCATTTGCAGGATTGGGATAAATATTTGTTTGTATCAATGATCCAAGACCCATGATTGCTTCATCGACCGAACTAATTGTTTTGGTTTCAAATCCGGCAATCTTATAAATAGCACCATCATACGCACTCACCCAAAGATTTTTGTCTTCGGGATCATATTCGATACCTCGAAGATTGAGCAAACCATTTGGTCCTTCAATGTCAATACGATCAATTTCTTTACTCAAATTGTTTTTGTCAAACTTAATTGCATGTACCGCAGAAAGCGAACCACCACCTGGGAAGAAAGTACAAATCTGGAACATATACTGATTTCCATCATACGCAATGCAGCGTGGTCCATAGGTAAGACGATATGGATTATTCGCTGAGTCAACAGCCTTTCCTGTTTGAATGTCAATCGTGTAGATTTGCTGTTTGCCATCACGCTCGGAAGCGAGCAACTTTCCATCAACATATTCCAAACCCAATCCATAATTTCTAGCAGGAGAAACGAATGTACGTTGAACAGTTCCATTTGTATCAACTTTCACAACTCTACTTCCGCTACCACTTGAAGTTGAGTTCAAACGATGCACATAAAATACACCTTGAGAGCGATCCATTGTGATATCAGAGAATAAACTATCTCCTTCACTCATTTTGACTTTTCTTTCGATGACAAGCGACTTCGCATTCAGTTTATACAGATAATTATCACTGAAACTTGTAGTCCATAATCCACCTTTGCCATCATAACATAAACCATAAGGTAAATGAGCTACAGCAGAAGCCTGTGAAATTGATCCCTTTTTGAATTCACTGATTGTGAATGTTCTTGTTGTTCTAGTTTGTTCAGGATTATCCACGGAAGAAACTCTAATCCGAGCATATTGACTGAATCTTGTTGGAATATTCCAGCGTAATTCATTTCCATTTGCTTTATCGGATAAGATATTCCATGTATTTCCATCATCAACACTGAATTCAACTCTTACAGGTGGTGTAAAACCATACCAAGCTATTTGTTGATTTGTTCCACCCAAATAATTCTCTGCGCCAATCGGATTTACGATTTCAGGTGCATCCACTGGGTTATCTGGAAGTGGAACATCCCACATGGCTCGACCATGTGTTGCAACACGAAGAGACATCGGATCATTAGCCGCCCCGCGTCCTTCATAAATACCCATATCAAGAATGGCAGTATTTGGGAACTTCGTACCGAAAGGAACCCATGAAGCACCACCATTATATGTTGCAAAAACTCCAATATCAGTTCCTACGAAAAGGTTGTTCTCATTATCCGGATGAATGACAATTGTATTGGCAGAAATATCAGGTAATTGCTCGCTTATATTAATCCATGTTTTCCCAAGATTGGTTGTTTTGTATACATGAGATGTGTAATATCCGGAAAGCGTAATGTAAAAAGTTTCTTCTTTCTCACGAGAAAATTCAATGTCTGTGATATACCGAGTAGGCAAACCATTTTGAGTGACATTCGTCCAAGTTTCTCCCATATCAGTAGTAACATGAATATTTCCTTTTTCTGTACCTGCAGCAATAAATTCTGGACGCAATGCAGATATGCTAACATAGGATACCTTTTCAGAAAACTTTGGTGAGATACTAAGCCAAGTTTGTCCTTGATTTGTTGACTGCCAAACAGATGTTCTTCCTTGATAGATAGTTTTTGAATCAGTGGGATCCATATTCATAGGAGCAATGAATAGAGTGGCATCATCTGCAGGGATAGATGTTCCAATTCTACCAACTTGCCTTGTATTCATGGATATCCTGTACATATTTCCATTTTGTGTCGAAGCATAGACAGTATTTGGATTCACAAAGTCAACCATGGTAAATCCACCATCACCTCCAACGATATCACCATATGCAGCTGAATTAAGCGAAGTGGTTCCATTATCTTGTGCGCCTCCATAGGCCATTGCCGATTGACTTTGATCAATACCAAATGCATGATATTGCGTGATTGCAAGTTGATTGTTGATTGTCTCCCAACTTTCACCGGCATCTTCACTCTTCATCATACCTCCATCATTGCCGGCATACACTATCTTATTATTTGAAGGGGCAAAGGTCGCGCAGTGTTGATCAGGATGTTGATTCCCACCTGAGTAAACACGCGTTATATTATCCCACACTGCACCACCATTTGTGGTTCTGTACACATCTATGCCACCAGCCAATACGATATTGGGATTGGTTGGATGAACAGTTATGTAAATATCATAACTTCCTTGACCATTGAAGAATGCTCCATCATCATCAAAACATGGCACCCAAGTTTCTCCACCGTCAGTAGATTTTACTATTGTACCAAGTTTGTTTTGTCCGTCTTCATAGAGTGAGTAAACAATCATTGGATTTGAAGGCGCCATTTGCACAGTGATATGACCAAACTTGGCTAAATCTACATTGTCTCCTTCGCCATATCCTGGCATTTGACAATAGGTGAATGTCATGCCGCCATCTTTTGATTTATAGACACCATTTCCGGGAGAAGCAATGAATAATTCATCAATGTTCTTTGGATTGATGCTGATATCGACAACTCCTTTTGAGTATGTGCGTTCCCATGTGGCACCTGCATTTGTTGATCGGTAAAACCCAGCATTTGCATTCATTCCTGCTGCGAATAATACATTTGAGTTTAGGGGATGCACTTTAAAACTCATAAATGCACCAACAGTTGCCAAACCAATTAATTTCCATGATTTTCCTTCATCGGTGGAGCGATAAATACCCGATCCGGAATATCCATAACTTCCACCACGATCTTCACCTGTAGCAGCATAAATAGTGCTTGGATTATTTGGATCTATAGCCACTTGACCCATGGAACTTGAATTTTCAAAATCCATCAAGGGTTCCCATAAATAGCCACCATTGGTGGTTTTCCAAACGCCACCATTGGCGGCACCGATATAGACAATATCAGGATTGGTTGGATGTATTGAGGCAGAGCGGATTCGACCTCCAACACTTGAAGGACCCAATAATTTCCATTCAGGCTGTGCTGCAAGCAAGGAAGCACCTCCCTTTTTCTCAATCATCTGATTCATGGTTTGCTTGGCTTTCCCTAGCAAATCTCTTGGTATATCCATATATGGATATGCTCTCCTTGAATGAAAATCCTTGAACCGATCCAGTGGATTTCCCTCTCTTTCCTGTTCCCTTGCTTGAAGCATTGGGAATAGTGTACAAATAGACAAAAGAATGGTAAGCAGTGTCTTCATATATCACCAAAATGGAATGTTCAAATCAACTTATGGCTTGTATTGCAAAGCAATGGGCAAATTACGAACTACTCATCAGGTCGTAAAGAAAAAAAACAATACCGGGTTTGATTTATGTGGGAACTATTTGTCCACATATGGCTTTTAATGGGCATTGAAACGTCAATTTCTTCGTAAATTGCGATTCAAAAATTGACAAATAATCTCCACAAATTATCTATACTCCTATGTTCAGTTATCAGTTCAGCGAAACGCATGAAATGATTCGTCAAACTGCCAGAGAATTTGCGCAGTCAGAAATAGCTCCATCCGCCATAGAGCGCGATGAGCATTCAACATTCCCTACCGAAATCGTCAAAAAAATGGGCGAACTAGGTTTTATGGGCATGATGGTTTCCCCGGAATACGGAGGAAGTGGTCTTGATGCCGTAAGCTATGTGATTGCAATGGAAGAAATATCCAAAGTTGATGCAAGTTGTGGCGTTATTATGAGTGTTAATAATTCTCTTGTTTGCTGGGGCTTGGAAACATTCGGTACACCAGAGCAAAAAGAACGATATCTCAAACCGCTTGCAATGGGTGAAAAACTCGGTGCATTTTGTTTGAGTGAACCGGAAGCTGGTTCAGATGCTACACATCAACACACTAATGCAAAACAGGATGGCGATCATTGGGTGATTGATGGCATGAAGAATTGGATTACCAATGGTACTTCTGCCGATATCTATTTAGTATTTGCTCAAACAGATAGAGAAAAACGTCATAAGGGCATTACCTGTTTCATCGTTGAACGCACCGCAGAAGGATTTGCTCCCGGCAAAAAGGAAGATAAACTCGGCATTCGATCAAGTGATACCTGCTCCATTGCATTGAGCAATGTTCGTGTGCATCAAGATGCTGTGCTCGGTGGTGTTGGTGGCGGTTTTAAAATAGCAATGGAAAGTTTGAATGGCGGACGCATCGGTATTGCTGCACAAGCTTTGGGCATTGCCCAAGGAGCATTCGAGCGCGCAGTTGCTTATTCAAAAGAGCGTGTGGCATTTGGAAAACCAATCAGCGAATTGCAGGCTATTCAATTCAAATTAGCTGATATGTCGGTAAAAACTGAAGCAGCACGATTACTTACTTTGAGAGCTGCAGTCCTAAAAGACAATCATGAAAATTATGTAAAAGAAGCCGCCATGGCAAAATTATCAGCTTCAAAAGCTGCTGTTGAAGTCGCACTTGAAGCAATTCAAGTTCATGGTGGATATGGATATGTTCGTGAATATCAAGTTGAACGCATGCTAAGAGATGCGAAGATCACAGAGATATACGAAGGCACTTCCGAGATACAGCATATCGTGATTTCACGAGAATTGCTCAAGAATATGTAATGAAATAGAAGATTTCAAGAGGCGCAAGGGATTGTCCTTTTGCGCCTTTTTTTTGAATGAGGAACAAAAATGATTTCACAAATACGTGGAACATTGATAGAAAAAACACCCACGGAAATCGTCGTGGATTGTCATGGAGTTGGATATGCACTATCCATCTCTATGCAAACATATTCAGCATTACCTGATATTGAACATGAAGTGAGATTGTATTCAGTTTTGGTACCCAGAGAAACCGAAATCCAACTATTTGGTTTTTTTGATAAACCCGAAAGAGAAATATTCTTCATGCTTACTGCCATTTCAGGCATAGGACCCAAAACAGCACTTGGGATATTATCATCTGTCACCATTCAAGAATTACAACAAGCCATACTCAATGGTGATCTTAGATTTTTAAATCAATTGCATGGTGTTGGGAAAAAGATGGCAGAGCGCTTACTTGTTGAATTGCGCGATAAAGTTCATGCGATTGCAGGATCCTCTACCGAAGGAATTGAACACAGTACTTCGACACCACATTCTTCCATTCAATATGATGCAATAGCAGCACTCATTGCATTGGGATATCAGAAAGCCGCAGCTGAAAAATCAGTCAAACAAGTAATGAATGGAATGTCCGATACTCAAACAGTTGATAGTATCATCAAACAAGCATTACGAGAATTAAGATCATCATGATATTGTCCATCATTGTTCTGTTGATTGTTCAGGCATTGTGCATTGGATCCACAATCAATGCACAAGACATTGACTCATCATATCGTATCTTCGGGGGAATGGGATTAGGCATTTCATTCAATAAAGGAAATTTTTCAGGTATTCCATCCGTGCAGACTTGTTGCGCTGAATATACGAACACTCAAGGAAGTACAGCTGAATTCTCAGTGGGACTACGAATGCCAAATCATCTAAAAAAGAATACCCTTACTTTTCAACCCGGCATACATCTTTCAGCACAACAATTCAATGCTCCGTTTTCTGCAAGAGAATTTGTAGGAAATTTCATTAGCGGTACTACAATCACACCTGCTACAATAGATTTTTCATTAGAACTTTCCGGAGTATTGGTTGGCATAGAACCTCGTATATCCATGCATTATTCTGATATTCCTCTTTCATTATTTGCAGGTATTACTGCATCTACTTTTCTGACTTCGACTGCAATACAAAACGAGCAATTGATTGAACCAATGCAAGCGCGATTTAAGAATGGGACAATGTTTCAAAACTCATATGAAGGTTCGATTTCAAATCTTCGATCGCTTTCATTGTCAGCGCAAATTGGACTAGAATACAATCATCAGTTCAATAAACATCTATCCATACATCCATCATTGTCATATCGGACATTCTTTCAAACCTTTATAGAAGATCACCCTTGGAACATGAGTTCCATTGCTTTTGGCTTGGGAATTTCTTATGCATTGCCAACATCAACATTACCAATTTCACCACCTCCAGTTGAGAAAGAACCTGATATCGCATTACACATGCACTTTCATGCACTCATGAATGATGGAATGCTTGAATTTGGTGATACGATACCATTTCCTTTCGAACGAGTGATTGAGACTACAACAACAGCGATTGCTCCATTGTATTTGTTCGAACAACACTCGACCGAATCCGTTAAAGAGCAGTCACATAATGAAGTGATTTTAGCACAAGCACTCAAGGAATCACATAGTCCGATTCGCATTCTCGCATTTGAGAGCGATGCCGAACCAAAAAATACAGCAGTAAAAAGAGCTCAAACAATTCAACAACGATTGAGTGGCAATGGTGCGAATAGAGAGTTTATCATCCAGACGAGGACAGTGAAATCAAAAGGAATGCGATATCCTGAACTTCTCGATGAAGCAAGAATGGTCATGGTGTCATTTGCAGATGGCTCTATGCCTTTGCATATTATTCGGGATACGCATTATGTATTTCAAACAACTTCTGTACGATTCTTGTCAGAGCCATCGATTATTGGTGCTAAGATTGCAGGATTGGCAACACTTGGAACTGCAAAGACGATGACAATAGAAGAACCCGATATCACGTTCACGCTTAGTCCTCATCCTGCTTATCCTCTTGAAATTCAAAAACTCACAGCACAATCATTTGCAAGTTTGGAACCGAATATTCGAAGCAAAGGTAGAATTGAATTATATGTACGGCCGGTTCTTCAGACAGAAAAGCAACATGAATCACTCCAATCTGAAAGCATGACTGATTTTATCTTGGGTTATTCCGATTTTGACGAATCAGGGTTTACATGGATTGATCAATATGTAATTCAACGAATTGTTGAGGCAAGCAAGTCCGGAAAATCCATTATTCTCACGCCATTAATAGATGATTTGGGTACATCAACTCATAATACACCTCTTGCTGAACAACGCTTGAAAAGCGCTTTCGAAATATTGTCTCCGATCGTAAGCAAAGAAGCACTGAGTAGAATTTCAACAGCAACAGCACGGATTTATACATCTGATGGCGGTTCACTGGGAAGAGTCTTGCATCGTGGAATAGCAGTAACCATAGGAAAGTGATAAATGGCTAATGCATTTTCACATAATATCCCAAGCTCTATCAGCGAATGTGATTATGCATTTACATATCCTGCAGACATTGGCATTTTAACAACCCTTCGCAATGAAATGCTAAGCTTGAAAGATATCAAACACTTTCAGAATGAAATTATTGATTCATTGCTAATCATTATAACTGAGCTGATCACAAATGCTATCAAACATGGAAGCAAAGATCTCCAACATGCACACATTCGGCTAGGTCTTCTATTTCGAATGCCATTCATCGTGTGCATCATTGAAGACAATGGACCAGGTTTCGATCGAACAATGATTCCTGATCCCACACTTCCTGAATTCATTCATCGAGAGCATGGGCGCGGGATTTTTATCTCAGAACATTTGGCTAAACATATAGAGTATACATACAGCAATAACACAATGCGTATTATTGTGACATTAGAACAACATTGACTCATTAATCAACAGTAATCCTATGATGACATATATGTTCTTTTTCTTCTTCTTTGCAAGCACAATGCTTGCCGGTGAATTAAACAATACCTATACATCAATGGGTAAAGTAATTGCAATACAGCCAACAAAGGTTGGCGTTTCGATTGAATCAAATGAGGGAACTCTTCAAACAGTTGTGTATTCACCAACAATCATAAAAGTGCAATACACCAAAAAGGGACGGATTTTCGATACATTGAGTTATGCAATACAATCAGGCTTTTCTCCATCAGCATCCTTCTCAGCAAAAGATGCACCTGAGGCATATCGCATTGAGACTGATTCACTTGTGATGATCATCAATAAAAATCCTATCCGCATCCGCTTCACAAATAAAGCAGGTACTCTGCTCAATGAGGATGAACCTGCATTTGGCACAGGTTGGATCGGAGAAGAAGTGACGACATACAAAAAACTCATTCCAGATGAAAAATTCATTGGAATGGGAGAAAAGACAGGCGGTTTAAATCGTAGAGGCGAGGGATTCACTCATTGGAATACCGATTATTTCGGATATCCGACAAATGCGGATCCAATTTATTTGTCAACACCATTTTATATCGGATTGCATGAATCACAAGGCGGAAAAGTGATGTATGGAATTTTCATGGATAATTCTTATAAATCTCATTTCAATTTTGGTGCATCAAATAATCGCTTTGCGTCATTCACTGCAGAAGACGGTGATATGACCTATTACTTCATTCATCACACAACTGTCGCAGGCATCATCGAATCTTATTCGTCCATAACCGGAAGAATAAGCATGCCTCCATTGTGGAGTCTTGGTTTTCAACAATGTCGATATAGTTATTATCCCGACAAAGAAGTACTTCGAATTGCAGAAACATTCCGTGAAAAAAATATTCCGGCAGATGTGATCTATCTTGACATTCATTATATGGACAAGTATAAAATCTTCACTTGGAATAATGATCGATTCCCAGATCCAAAAGGCATGATATCATCATTGAAACAGAAAGGATTCAATACAGCTGTGATTATCGATCCAGGAATCAAAGTTGAAAAAGGATATAGAGCATATGAAGATGGAGTGAAGGACAATCTCTTTTTGAAATTTCCCGATGGCACAGATTATACAGGACAAGTTTGGCCGGGCTGGTGTCATTTTCCTGATTTCACAAACTCCAAGACTCGTTCTTGGTGGGGAAATTCTTTCAAAGGTCTTGTTGATAATGGCATTCGAGGCTTTTGGAATGACATGAATGAACCTGCAACTTGGGGACAACGCTTTCCGGATTTAGTGGAATTCAATTTTGAAGGCTTGAAAGGAACGCATCGTCGAGGACATAATCTCTATGGTATGCAAATGGCAAGGGCAACCTTTGAAGGAACTAAACAACTCCTCAATGGTGAAAGACCTTTTATTCTGACAAGAGCAGGATTCAGCGGCGTACAACGATACAGTGCGGTTTGGACAGGCGACAATGTTTCCAGCGATGATCACATGATGCTTGGTATTCGCATGCTCAGTTCAATGGGCATTGCAGGCGTTCCCTATGTTGGAATGGATATTGGAGGTTTTTCCGGAAATCCTTCAAAAGAATTATTTGCTCGCTGGATTTCCATCGGCGCATTTGCTCCACTTTCAAGGGCACATGTTTGTGTTGACAATAAAGACCAAGAGCCATGGTCATTTGGAGAAAGAGTAGAAGACATTGCAAGAAATTATCTTAATCTTCGCTATATGTTGCTGCCTTATATATATACATCATTCCATCAAGCACATAAAACCGGTATGCCTATTTGGCGGAGTCTGGCAATTGAATATCCATTTGATCCCAATATTTATGATTGGCGCTATCAACATCAATTCACTGTTGGGAAAGGACTCATGATTGCTCCGGTAAATTCCGTACAAGAATTCACCAAAGTATATTTTCCCGGAAATCAGCCATGGTATGATTTTTACACAGATGTTAAGTATGCTGCGGCAAGTCAAGATCATGTGGATGCACCACTCGAAAAATTACCTGTTTTCGTACAAGGTGGTTCAATCATTCCTATGCAAAGTGTGATTCAGCACACTGGACAAAAAAGCTCTGATACATTATTTGTGCATGTATATGCTGCAAACTCAGGTATTTCAAATCAAGGATTATATCAAGATGATGGGTCAACATATTCCTATGAACAAGGAAATTATGCATCTATGAATATGATATATGATGCACAAAACAAATCAATCTCTTTTGATGATATAAAAGGAATGTATAAACATCATTTCACAACCATTGCGGTCATGCTCCATGGATTTTCTGAATTAGGATCAATAAAAATCAATGGTAAATCCGGCAGCTTAATAAAACGGGCTGTATCGTTCATGAAAGCACTCAGCAACTTTGACCCATTGGGATCCCAAGCAAATGAAGGTGCCATACCTGTTCAAGTGGTACATATTCCCTATCCGGTCTCGAAAACCAGCATCACATGGTGATAAAAAGGGCATCTTTTGATGCCCTTTTTTGTGTATAACTTGGATATTGTGAGGGAGTTATCTTTTTGTAAATTTGCCAGGCAGTTCCAAGCACCTCTCCAAAGAAATATATTTTTCATCAAGGATTTACACAAAATCCGAGCATATTCATGTTTGCAGGAATCGACATAGGCGGAACAAGCATCAAGTATGGTGTTACCACTAAAGATGGCA
>RGCF01000341.1 GCA_009919265.1 Bacteroidota bacterium
CGACAAAGATCTTTGTCGGAAATGTCTATACTATGCGCTTGAAACATATGCCAGAGGACAAATGGAATGCGCGCGGAGAGGGGCGCAGGGAACAACGAACACATCAACCTACAGGGGGTCGTGGGGCGCAGGGGGGTCTTCGTATTGGCGAAATGGAGCGGGACGCAATTCTGGGACATGGAATTGCAGATTTTCTGCGGGAATCTTTAATGAAACGCGCGGATGGATATTCTACGATTGTATGTAATGGATGCGGGACAATTCCTATTTACAATGAAAAACAGAATCTGTATATTTGTCCTATGTGCGATGGCCCTGTAGGATATATTGGCGATTCTGCGAATACATTTGAGATTCTTCCTCCAACAAAAAGAAGTGTGGTGAGTTTTTCAAAGATTGAGATACCCTATGCATTCAAGCTGTTGGATCAAGAGATGAATACGTATTTAAATATGGGGATGCGTGTTCTTACAAGTAAAGATGTCACGCATTTCCGCCCATATGCTGTTGCAGATTTAACAGATGATCAGCAGAAAAAGTTTTTGGAGGAAAAACTTCCTGAACGCATACTTCCTGAGACGCAGATTCCGGCATTTTTGCCACCACCGGAAGAGCCTGAGGTGAGGCCGGAGGATTTGGCAGCGTTGGGGGCGGTAGAGGAAGATGTTCCAGCAAAAGTGGAAGCACCTTTGGCGGCTACGGCGGCTACGGCGGCTCTAGAAGATGGAGTTCTCATGAAAATTGGAAATATGAATATTCGTATTGCGAATCCTTCTGGGGCTTTTGCTTCTGGAGTTTCTGCGTCTGGAGTTTCTGCGTCTGGAGTTTCTGCGTCTGGGGTTTCTGCGTCTGGGGTTTCTGCGTCTGGAGTTTCTGCGTCTGGAGTTTCTGCGCCTGGAGTTTCTGCGTCTAGATCAATATCTTTGGAAGATGATGATACAGATGATATACCTTTTGCGGTTTCAGAAACATCTAGTTTCCAAGCACAAGCACCTAGCCAGGCAGTTTCTGTTCAAACGACGAACCAACCTGTATTAGTGGTTCCTCTTTCCATGAATCAAGCACCGGCTCCAACGGAAGTCATTCCGCCAGCTGCCCCTGGGGCACCTTCCACGATTGCAGTTGATACTAGCGAGACTGCAATGAAGAGCATTGGTCCATCTGTGTCACGCCCTAACAATCGCAAGAGCATTACACCTTCTGCAGGAACAAATCAAGTGGTGAGTGTGAATAAAATGGGAGCAACTCCGGCAGCGCAAACAACCTCCGCAAATGTTCGTGTAAGTGTGAACAAGTTGGGATAAGCCATACTGCTACCCTTGCTGTAACTTGGATACTTCACGGTAGCCGCCTAAGTAAATTTGAGCTACATACCCTGTAGGAACACCGCATAGGATGGATTACGAAACTCTTAATATTCTGTATCACAGCCGCAAGACACTTCTTAAAATTTTAGCAGGTCGTGGATATGACACAAAGTCGTATGAGAAATTCGGCCCGGTAGAGATTGCCGCCATGGGTGCTGCTGCCACAACGTCTGCTGGACCTGGATCCTTCCGTATGGATTTACAGAGATCTACATCAGAACCCATCAGCAAGTGTCGCGTGGTATATAGTATTAATCGCGTGAAGAACAGACTTGCAACCTTTCTGGAGGAACAGATGGATAAGGAAAGCCCGGATGCCTTACAGCCAGCCGACACGGAATTAATAATTATTCTGTTGGAGCCAATTGCTGACAGCTTTCATGTAGCAGCACTGAATGCCTATGCCACTCAAAAGTTGCGTGTTACTTTCTTCCAGGCGCATACGATTGTAAACAATCCAATGGAGCATATCTTACAGCCAAAGTTTGAGTTTCTACCAAAATCGGAGCACGCCGAATTTCTCCGTTTGAATAATATTAAATCTGCTGCAAATCTGCCATTTATCAAGTTCCATGAAGATATGGTAGCTCGTATTATGGGTCTTCTTCCTGGAGATATTGTCAAAATTATACGCCCAAGCCCTTCGGCAGGTGAATATATATCCTATAGAATGTGTGCCCCATGATATCGATATGAATTACACTACAATTAAACTTCACGGTAAAGTATCTAATGAAGAGTTAGCAAGATGCTATGTACACCTACATTGAATGGATATATATCTAGTAATAGTTCCTTCAACTCGTGGAAAAATACAAATGACACGTTATTAAATACTATTACAAGTTCCACTTCACCAACAACTGATTCTCAAAGGGCCTTGAATGATGCCTCGCAAGAGATTTTCAACTTAGTGAATTGTTTATATGAAAAGCTGAACGAGGTTGGCACAACGACAAATGATATTCAAACAGCTCAAACGAGTATCATAGAATTAAATAAAAATATAGCTGACGCAGAAAATCATGTGAAAATAGCAAAGGATCGTGTCGCGTATATACGAAATCCGGATCAACATACCAGTTACTATGAAAGTTGGTTCCCGATGGGGCGGCCTATGCAACCTAGTTCAATTCCATTTTTTATTGCTATAAATGCGTTTCTCATTATGTTTATATTGTTACTATTGGGCTCGTATGTCGGCTTGAATATTTCACTTGTTCTTCCAAATTCTCGGTATCCAAGTGGGGTTCAAACAATGTTCACATTTCCCAATTTGGCATTGGCATTTTTAGTAGGCTTTATCATCTATTATTTTCTAGTTCCGAAGTAAATGGAATGCCCCGATATAACAACACTGGAACAAGCAGAAGCACAGCTTCCTTCTTCCGTGCTTCCTATTAATGGTCTTCGTAGGGATGATAATGGACTTCTTACAGAAGATGCCCATAATACTATCATAGATGGATTAAAAAGTCGTGGAATTAGTTTCGCAAATTCGGAGGAAATTGCGAAAGTTATGATAGACCTATCATCCCTTCTATGTTCCGCGTCAAAGCAATATAGCTTTCTTATGTCTGCCTATATGAAAAGTGACAAACTACCCAATGATGAAAAAGTGAAACTATTAATACAAAAAAATTTTATGATTACTGATATTATAAGTGTATCCCGGCGTATTCAAGCAATTG
>RGCF01000342.1 GCA_009919265.1 Bacteroidota bacterium
TCTCTTCCAGAGTCATTTGGTAATTTGAAGATTGGTGGTAATTTGTGGCTCAACGACAACAATCTCACATCTCTTCCAGAATCATTCGGAAATCTGAAAATTGGTTTTAGTTTGTGGCTTCATTACAACAATCTCGCATCTCTTCCAGAATCATTTGGTAATCTGAAGATTGGTGGTTATTTGTGTCTTAATAACAACAATCTCGCATCTCTTCCAGAATCTTTCGGTAATCTGAAGATTGGTCATAATTTGTTGCTTGATTACAACAAACTAGAATCTCTTCCAGAGTCATTTGGTAATTTGAAGATTGGTGGTAATAGTTTGTATCTTAATAACAACAAACTAAAATTTCTTCCATCCATTTTAAGAATGAATCAAACAATCGAAGAAGATTGGTGCTATCTTGATGATATTGTAAGGGAGATTGTGTCTAAGAAAACTCTTGGAGAATTAACCGTAATCAAAACTCCATTTGATTATATTGTGGGCAAAAATACTACTTGGGCTCATGGAAGAACAATCAAAGAAGCCACGCAAGATTATCATTTTAAGCTGATGGAAGCTAATCCTGATGCTATCAAGCAAATTGATTTAGACAAACCCATGACACAAGAGGAGGCAATTAATGTATATAGAACAATCACCAGGGCTTGTCGAGAGGGAATTAGGCAATGGATGTCTGGAAAAACCTTTCCAGAACAAATCACAATCAGAGAAATAATCAATCTCACACAATCTGCTTATGGTGGGGAAGAATTCAAAAAATTCTTTCTTCCATAATTCGCCCGATTTTTCCAGTTTTCACAAATAAGGAGTATAATAAATATGATTGACAAATTAACAAAAGAACAAGAGGATTCATTTCCTCATTTCGTCACTAAATGGACTACTGTAGGACAATCTACAGGAGTGTGCGATTTGTCTAAGGCAAAACCTTTGATTAAGCAAATTCACAAAAATGCAAACTTGATTGCTCCAAAGTATTTTTTTCATTTTAAGAATCCACTGAACATGATTCAATCCATTGCAATTGTCAAGGCTCTTGAGAAATTTGACATTAATAAAAACTATGGCTCTGATGTGTTCCCTGAAGAGTTTCAAAACTGGATGAATGCTTTTGAACAAACTTTTACGCAATACTCTGAGCAATACAAGAATCTTGATTGGTCTAAACCAAACTTGAAAGAAAACATGATTGCATTTATTGCAAATTATTTTGCAGGAAAAAATCCAAAAGATGAAATCAAGCAGTATGAGAATGAAGTGCTTTACGGAAACCATGAAGCACACAATCTGGCTTACTATGATTTCTTCTACACACACTTCAAGTTCGATTTCATTGAACCATTGTTGCCATTCTTCGACCTTGCAGAACATCTTGGTTGGTGGTCGGCTCAAGGTGAGATTGTGTTCTTGTCAGATAAACCGCTCGAAATCTCATTTGACCAAAATGGTAGAATTCACAATACAGAAAAACCTGCGATTGTGTATGGTGATGATTTTTATCTTTGTGTTGTGGAAGATTTAGTTGTAGAGGACCATGTTGTATTGAATCCAGAAACAATTACAATAAAAGAAATCAACAGCGAGGAAAACGTGGAAATCAGACGTATCAAGATGCAACAATATGGCATGGAAAAATACTTTGATAATGCTAAAGTTAAAATTATTGACCAAGATTTCACAGTGGTAGATTACAATAAACAAGAATCAATGCCCAGAATGTTGGTGGAAACTAAGTTTGGCGACATCTTCCTAGTAGGAACAGATGGTTCTACAAATCGTGTTTATCACATGTCTGTTGGTAATGATGAATCTATTAAAAGATTGGAAACAAGATTTAACAGAAAGTTCAGAACTTGTAAAGCTGTACATGAATTAATTTCAGGAGTATCAGAAACTAACATCATTTCGCAAAGTTAATACGTATAAAGAAAAAGGAATAGAAAAATGACAAAAACTATCGAACAAACTAAAATCAACATTTCCGACATTCAAGCTTTTGCTTCTCAAGCAAGCAACGATGTGCGGATTATCGACAAAATGGAAACTGGACAAGCAGTGAGACAAGGTGACGTTTACCTTCGCAAAATCGAAGGTTTCAACTCAAAAGACTACAAAGAAACTAATGAGAGAAAACTTGCTCCTGGAAACACTCCAGGCTCACGACACTACATTGATTCCATGTCTGGTGTAAAAATCTGGACAAATAGTCAAACAAACAATGTTGTGATGAATGAAGTGGGTATCACTTGTCTTGGGCCTGTAATCGAAGCGACAAAGAGCTTCAAAGTTACTCACCCAGAGCACTCACATTTTTACCTTCCAGAAGGTACTTATCAAGTGAGTTACCAAGTAGACCCTGCAACTATGAGAAGAGTGCTGGATTAAAACCCATTTTACATTAGTTCTTAAGAGCATTCTGAAAAGAATGCTCTTTTGCTTTCTTTTGAATAATCATGATACAAACACAATCTCAAAATAAAGAAATTAGACAGATTGAGAAGATTGCCTGGAGAAAGGAGAGGGATAAGGTCACGGATGAGGTCTATTATAAGGTTTGGGATAAGGTTATGTATGAGGTCAGGTGGAAGGTCAGGGATGAGGTCAGGTATATGGTCAGGGGGAAGCTATTTTTATGATACAAACACAATCTCAAAATAAAGAAATTAAGCAGATTCGTGGTAATGCCAGGGTTGAGGTCAGGGATAAGGTCACGGATATGTTTTGGTGGAAGGTCTGGTATAACTTTGGGAATAAGACTAATAAGACCTGTAATAAGACCTGGGGGAAGGTCTGGAGAAAGTTATTCGAATGATACAAACACAATCTCAAAATAATGAAATTAGACAGATTGAGAAGATTGCCATTAAGCTCAGGCGTGAGGTCGAAGTGAAGGCGATGCTTGAGGTCGATTGTGAGGCCTGGTGGAAGGTCAGGGATAAGGTCAGGCGTGAGGTCTGGGAAAAAGTCTGGGTTAAGGCCTGGAGAAAACTATTCGAATGATACAAACACAATCTCAAAATAATGAAATTAGACAGATT
>RGCF01000343.1 GCA_009919265.1 Bacteroidota bacterium
TAAATATTATAAGATACTTTAGACCAGATTAATTTTTAATACCGTAGCCAATAAAGATTCCAATGATACCGATGGCTCAAGGGTCACAAGGGCGGTGAGACGCAACATGCATTCCCTTGGATGTTTAATCATCAAGTGGATGCCTTGGCTAATAGTGCTCTGAGGGCGAATTTCAATTATTAAAATTCCATATCGCCAATGGAATTTACTAGAAATCCAAAACCTGCTCCACCCATCATAACGACACCGAGGCCCATTAAGATAATTCCTCCAATCTGAGAGCCACTAGACTTCTCCTTATCAGCCTTTACAAACATTATATAACCGGGTATGAAGAAAACCATACCAATTAACATAAAAATCATTTGAGCGAGGAATATTCCAACACTAATTCCAAATCCAGTCTTCACAAGATTACGCATGGAGATTGTCCTGGCCATTCTAACTAAGACCACCATTTTCTAGCGCTAGCAGAAGCCTTTTTGGCTTCTCTTGCTAAATCCGCATCCGTTGTATGATATGTTTTTCCTTTCAAAAGAAAAGAACTCACACGTGCATAGCCCCATTGCTGTTCAGTTGCACCGGGTCTATGTCCAGTTCGCCATGCAGCCATTCCGCGATTATAGGATGCTCTAATGTATTTCAAGGGGACACCTGTTACTTTCGCACGATCTTCTAAGGATTTTACATTAGGAAACTTTCTATTCCATGTCTGAGTATAACCAGATTTTCTTGTCTTAACACCTTTATCTGTTTTGAAGCCTAGATAGGCCTTTGTATCACGCCATGATCTGGAACCAAACTTCTTTATTTCCTTTAGCCGTTCGGTCTTTTTTTTTCTAGAAAGACCTCTATAGTATTTCCTTGGATAATAGACCTTGCGAGTGTTCATTCTATTATATCAATTACTTTTTGTGCTTGATCGATGGAACACTTGACCCAGCATTGTTCGTATGCCCACGATTCGTTGCACATATAGAGATTTGGCACATCTGGTAAAGGTTTCACGGAGGCCTTAGAAACCTTGTTAAAATCATATGCCCCATGGGGCCCAGGTGCCCAATAAGAACATCCATCGGCCCAGGGGTGGACTTTAAAGAATAGCGGATCTGGTATTTCTATTGTTGGAAAGAGAGAGCGAATTTGTTTCATTACCTGGGGCTCAGGGTTCTTTTGTTTTATCCAATACTCAGCTTCAGGGCCATCTGTATATGAAATCATAATAGTTCCCTTTGTGGGGTCCATTGGTAAAACATATCGAATTGGTAAATCACAGAGAAATTTCTGAATTCCTGCAAACCATGCTTTTCCATTAGGGCAAGGAAAGACTGCGTACATTCGGACAAGTGGTCTCATCTTCACTTGTTCCATGATTGGTAGGCCTTGAAGACAAGGAAGTTTGACAGCAGCGTCTCTCTGAATTGCCACAATTACTTTGGAAGCCATAATGGGTTTCTTTCCTTTTAGTAAAACCTTGTTTTCCTGAATATCTATGACTTCGTGTTCCGTTAAAATTGTAACTTTAGGAATAGAATGTTTTAACTTATCAATCAAAAGAGAAAAGCCACCCTTGATAACTGAGAAACCACTCTGGTGTCCCAATTCATGTTGCAAACTTTCTAAAGCCTTGGATGCCTTTAAAGTATCAAGCTCAGACCGATATTCATATTGATTCATTAATTCACTTGTCTTTTTTTGTCCCATAATTTCTGTAAAAAGTTCCTTCAGAGTTTTTGACTCAAGGTCTTTCTCTGGAATTCTTGTGATCTCTAAATTCTGTAAAAGTTTCATAAAATCAACTGGCCTAGACCCCTCAGGAGTTCTCCATTCAACTCCTCCAGTGATAGGGATTGTGTCTATCCCATATTCTTTCAAGAGTTTCCAGACATTATGATGTGACTTATGAATTCTTCCAGCTCCAGCTTCCCAGGAAATCTCTTGGCCATTCACCGTAGTATGAAATGTATAAAGTCTACCACCAATATTCTTAAATTTCTCCAAGATACAAATCTTAGCATCTGGCATTTTCTTTTGAATTTCTCTTGCACAATACAGACCGGCAATACCGGCCCCTATTATGCATATATCATACATTACTCTATTTTGTAGTACTATTTATCATTTCAATGACAGCGTCTGTGTCTGAAGATGAGAATTTACCTAAGAACTTAGAATTCTTTATAACACAAAAAGATGGAACTGACTTAAGACCACAATATCCTAGAGTATACTTATTTTGATCGATATCACATTTATACCATGTAGCTCCTTCAACCTCAGTTTGAATTCTATCCTTATCTAATCTAGAACAAGGTCCACACCAGGTTGCAGTAAAATACACTACCACTAGTGGGGGGTTCTTATTCGCTGGGTTTAGCAGAGCCTCGAACTGTTGCTGGTTCTCTAGGGGGATCATCAGATTTCTCTGGCTTCTTGTAAGTATTTCTCATTGTGTAAAATACGTAGCCACTAAATGCCACAAGGGTTATAGTGAATAAAAGAACAGATGTTGAAACAGATGGCATATCTATTAAAGAAGCAAGAGCTAGAGCACCACCTGCTTGCGCAGCTTGTGTTGGTAGCTCAGGTACCTGAGGAGTGCTCTTCTTCGCAGCCTCAATTAATTTGTTCGGATCCGCCATCTCAGATGCTACTTTTTCTCCAATTTCTGGAATTTTTTGTAGCAAGGATACAGTTCCTTCAGCTGCCTTTGCACCCTCAGCGACAGTTCCAGCAACAGCATCTGAAGCAACCTTGGCTGTCTGAATTGCACTAGAAGCTACGTCACCTGCTTCTTTTACGGTATCCCTTACTTCACCAGCAATACCAGTTGTTACCATCTTTGTTGCTTCGCCAACACCCTCTACTGCAGAACCAACCCCCTTAATAACAGATTGGGTTGCAGTAATTCCAGTATCTACTGCACCCACTGTAGCATCACGACCTACGTCAATCGTCACATGAGCCGGGAATTGCCACTTACCACGATTGAAATTCTTATTCATAATTACATTATTCAAAATATTCTTA
>RGCF01000344.1 GCA_009919265.1 Bacteroidota bacterium
TGTCAGAACATTATTGTTGAAACTAACAGCACCAGTGGTGGAATCGGCAAAATTATAGATGATTGTGTTCGCTGTTGTATTGGTAATCAGCAGTATGTTTTCAAGGGAAATATCCTGGCGCAATCCACTGAACGTAATCGTATTTCCAGCTGGATTGAACGTATAACTTCCCGATAAATCTGTCCCAAGTAGTTTTTTCATGTCTAATCCTATTTATAAGGCAGTTGCCATGGCTATTACAAACATACCCTTGATTATTTAAACTTTTACTTAATTGAATGCTATCTTTCATAGCAGGAATTATTTTATCATTAACAACTTCTATAACTGGACTTGTTGGAGCATCTACAAATACTCTTGTCTTAGTTTTAGCAGTTTGTATGCTAAATATATATAGCGCATATACATATACGCGACAAATATCTTCTGAAAAAGTAGAAAATACAAAACTTAGAGAAGAATTATTGAATATGGCTAAATCATTGATTGGAGATCAATCAAACAACCAATATCCGCAGCAGGAGATACTTCCAAAAGCAATTCCAAGCAGAACATATTTTGGTGCAAAGGGAATCATGCTTATTACCGGTGATCGGCTCAGTTTGGCAAAGAGAAAATTATTGCTTGAAAGAGAAGTGCAAGTAGAGCGCGAATCTCAGCAATTGCACCAGGATTCCAAACATGAGATTGAACGATTGCTTCGCGATCATGATGCAAAAGAACAACCACTAAGATTGATTAAGCGATCATTTCTTGGAACATTGCCAATGCATATTCAGGTACATTATGCAAATGCAATGTTTGCTGGTGATGTTTCCCGCATTCGAAAATTGGGTGCTTCAATAGATAAAACAGTTGGTGTCGAAGCCGCTTTGGCAACATGCAAAGCTTTCATCAATAAATATGGGAATCCAGAGAGAGAATCAGAGGATCCAATGAAAGGTCTCTGTGATTTGATAGAGGTTTTTTGCAAAAGTCGAGACAATTAACGAACAGCTTCCCAATCCTTAGAGCGTGCTTTTCCAAACAATAGCACCCAAAACCAATTGACTGCCCATTCAAGTAAGATCCTTGGATAGCCATATCTTCTGAATCGTCTCGGTGATTCATAGACAAGTAATTCCTTTTCAAATGTCAAGCCACCAATCTTTCTTGTTCTTCGAAAAATTTCAAAGTCTTCCCCTGCCGGTATTGATCCATCATACATTCCTGCAGAGAAAAACGCAGAACGCGTAAATATTTGACATTCCCCTCTGCCCATTCCAAATCCAGCGACATTCACCATAAAACCAACATAGGAATTCAGCATAAATGAAAAGCAAGAATCTGCGAATGTTCGTTCTTCCGGATAGATGTGAACGGGACATGCCAATGCACAGGGCTTATAGGTAAGTTCACTCCAAGATTGAACAAATGAGAGGAATTCATCTGGATTTGCCGGAAATGTATCTGCATTCATGAAGACAAAAACATCTCCTTTTGCTTGTTCAGCCCCTTTATTTCTCCCTTCGGCTATTGTTTGTTTTCTTTGTTCTTTATGACATATCACCATATCTGCAACAGTGCGAGCAATGTCAATGGTAGAATCCGTACTACCCCCATCACTAATAATGATTTCTAGTCGATAATGCTGTTTTCTCTCAGGAGTAAATACAGACATTGTTCGAGCCAATAATTTTTCTTCTTGTAATACAGGTATGATGATGCTAATCAAAGGTTTTGACTGCTCAGGAGAAATATCAGATGCAACCTGTACTTGGGGCTGTATCATATCTCTGAAACCACAACGCTATGATGAACAGTGTCTTTTTTCAATAAAGCCGGAAAATATGCTACAACGGAACTTGGCTTAGGTCTGCCTCCGGCAAAACCGGTAACACTTGGTGGTCCTGTCAAAATCAGCGGCGCGATTTCTTTTCCGAATCGTTCCACTGCTTGATAATCTTGAGAACGAACTCCTATTCGCATCATAACCTCATTGGGCTCTATAGCTTGAGCTATAGGTCCATGACATGCATTCATCCCAATGAATTCAGTTCGGATTTCATCAAATTTCAAATTGAGTTGATCCAAACGCTTGCGGAGAATTCCATCTGCTGCTTTTGCTTTTTTGTATGCATCCGGCGCTGAGTATGTCAGCGAACTAAATGCAACAAAACCATCTTCATATGATGCTGAGACTTTGAAAAACGGTGTGGCAGGTTTACCTTTTACGCCAAAAACTTTTACACGATTATTCCCGAGATCTTCTAAGTGAATACTTGTAAAGTCTGCAATGCAATCAGGAGTGATATATTCCGAGGGATCACCGATTTCATACATCAATTGCTCACTCACAGTTTCTCTTGTAACAGCACCACCAGTTCCTTCATGTTTTGTAACAATGAATGATCCATCAGGATATGCTTCGATAATCGGGAATCCAATATTTGCCATATCCGGCAAAGATTCCCAATCACCTAGAAAATTTCCACCGGATGCCTGTGCACCACATTCATTGATATGGCCTGCAACAGTTCCGGACGCTAATTTATCCCAATCTTCAAAACTCCATCCAAATTCATGAATCATCGGTGCAAGAGTTAAACCTGTATCAGTTGTTCTACCGGTAATGACGATATCTGCACCGGCTTCCAACGCTTCAACAATTGGTTTTGCACCGAAATATACATTCGCACTTAGCAATACATCTTTAACTTCGCGAATTGGTTGCCCCGACTCCATATTATTCATCTCGTGACCATCTGATATCAATCCATCGATGTGCATCAGAATATTATCACCTGTAACAACACCAATTTTCAGTCCTGTTATACCAAGCTTTTTGGCAACAGCAAATACTGCATCGCGGGCGCCTTCAGGATTCACTCCACCACCATTTGTTATGAGTTTTATCCCTTTGGAAGCGATGTAAGGTAAGACATCTTCACAAGTTTGAACGAGATCTTTAGCATAGCCAAGAGCTGGATTTTTTAATTTCTGTTTTTGAAGGATTGACATAGTCACCTCAGCCAAATAATCCAGCATGAG
>RGCF01000345.1 GCA_009919265.1 Bacteroidota bacterium
AAAATGTATCGCATTTATACCACGAAAGAATTTCCATTTGTGCTTGCGGACATCATCAAAAGCATGAAGAATCATTATGTGATTTCTTATGCCCCTCCAATTTCAGCAGACAAACATCGTGTTTCAGGTGTGATTGCTCTTCGGAAAGACATCATTGGAACAATCCACGGCTTTTATGACAAATCAATTTTACATTCTTGGGATGCAATTGGTACAGTGTACATGGAAGAAATTGAATTCGAGAAAGGTAGTTCAATTCTTCCACCAATGGCAGAACCGATATTGAATAATATGTATTCTGCTTTGAAATCTTCCCCGAATGTAAAACTTGAAATCAGAGGTCATACTGATGATATTGGAAAAGAAGAAGACAATGAACAATTATCTCTTTCTAGAGCACAATCCGTTGCAGGTGCTTTGATTGCTCGCGGTATCAGCAAATCAAGACTTATCATATCGGGCAAAGGCGAAAGCATGCCACTTGTACCAAATGATTCAGAAGCATCAAGAAAGAAAAATCGTCGCACAGAATTCATTATCATACAATGATTAGCATCATCCTTTTTTTATTATTTCTTCCCATTTGCACTTTTGCACAAGGTACTCTATCCATTGGTGAAAGAGGAAGCATTGTCATTGGCATTAATCAACAAGATTCAGTAACATATTCTGTGCACCTCTCAAATCAGACCGTGTTTTTCATTGATTCAATAAAAGTACAGGACATATATCAAGAGTTTGAACGCATCAGACCAGATAGCATCGCATTCATGTGTAAAGGAATTGGCAATCTTTCCATTCATGGTATTGCACTTGCCGGATCGGATAGCATGACAATTGTTAGTGTACGCGGCACATTGAAAGATAAGATTCTGCTGGATACTTCATTTTTCATCACAATTTCATCAAAGACAACTCCTCTCCCCTATATTCGATTCAGTTATGTATCGGAAAATATTCCCAATCCTGTTATGCGAGGTGAGCCAACGGAATGGACTTATGAATTGGACAAATCAGGAAGCATACAATTATCTATCATCACTTTGGATGGTCGCATCATTGAAGAGTTTTCGATGATGCAAGATAAAGGAAGTCATGTGTTTCGCTTTGTTCCTAATACATATACCTATCATCCTGGAGTATATGGCATGAGACTCATCACTGAACAAGGAATTCACTTTAGAATTTGGAATGTATCGCCATGATGTTTGCATTCTTCATATTCCTTTGCTCCTTCTCCATTCAGGCTGCTGAACCCGATTCCACCATGAGAAGAAAACCCAAACTTGATTTGGAGTCACTTTCACCGGATTCATTTGCAGTTGAATCAGATTTTCTGAATATGTCGATAGGTTGGTTCCCAAAGATTGGAGCATTCAGGGCAATCGATGTTACAGGCTCGAGTAGTTCTTTTTGGAATGATGGTTTATTCCACATGAGCGGTGATGTTCCCGGAAGCATATTCAATGTACCCAACCTCATATTTTCAGGGAATTCAGTGTATTCTATTAATGATCGCATTCCATTACTTCCATTTTCAATGGAAGAATCCGATGAAGAATTGCATGAGCAAGATTTTTCTACTACATATCTTCGATTGCGCCAATCAATTCCACAGTTGGGGATAATCATGCGCATTGGATTGGGCATAACATTTGTGAATCGCATGTTATTTGCCGAAGACCTGTCAAAACAGTTTATGAACATGCAAGGCTCCCTTTCAGAACTCCATGAACTACATGAAGTCAGTATAGATGAAACCGAATTGATTTCTCATCTCTCATTTGAATTACCAATCTATGGTGCTTCAATGGAATTATTTGGACAAAGCAGTTATTCGTATTACTCCTTCTTCGCCGGCATCAATTCGATGTATGTTCTTGATTCTGATTTCCTGCATCAATCCTTTATTGTCAAAGGACAAGATGCAATCAGATATCCATCGGGTTCAAATGTATTGACACTTCAACAACGATCTTACATGAATGAGATTCAAAGGCTGAGATTGGGTATTGAAACCGGCTTGGGTTGGCAATTTGGATTCGATCCTATCCATCTTGGAATTGAAGGATTCTTGATTTATCCGCTGAATTCTATCCTAAAGAATCATGATTTACAGACTTTAAATCTATCTCTTCGTACCTATTTGGGCTTTTCATTCTGATAAGGCAAATCATGCTTTCAGATTTCCTATCTTTGTGCATTCACAAATGCATAGAAATCACATGAATGTTCATTCTTCAATTCTTGGTCTCATCGGAAAAACTCCGCTTGTAAAACTCAATACAATCGCGGCTGACATACCGGCTACGATATATGTTAAACTGGAAAGTCGTAATCCCGGTGGTTCAGTCAAAGACCGTATCGGCATTGCAATGCTTGAAGCCGCTGAAAGAGATGGTTTGATTAAGCCGGGTGGACTCATTATTGAACCAACAAGCGGAAATACTGGAATTGGGCTTGCACTCGCAGCAACACTCAAAGGGTATAAATGTTTATTTGTGATGACAGACAAAGCCTCACAAGAACGCGTACGCTATCTCAAAGCACTCGGAGCAGATGTGTTGATTGTTTCGAGCGCGGCAAAAGCAAGTTCACCGGAATATTATTTCAATACAGCTCAGAGACTCGCTCAAGAAATTCCAAATGCAGTAATGCTGAATCAATATGATTTTTATGCGAATCCTGCAATTCATGAAGCAACGACAGGACCAGAGATTTGGAATGATACCGATGGCACGGTCACACATTTCATTGCAGGGATAGGAACAGGTGGTACAATCACAGGAACTGCACGATATCTCAAAAAACAAAATCCTAATCTGAAAGTTATAGCGGCGGATCCCGTTGGTTCTTGCATCAAAACATTCAAAGAAACAGGTCGCGTTGTTGAAGCACTTCCATATCTCGTTGAAGGTGTCGGACAAGAGCGCATCCCCGGAAATCTCGATATCTCACTGATTGATGATGTGATGAATATCAATGACAAAGAATCCTTCAATAC
>RGCF01000346.1 GCA_009919265.1 Bacteroidota bacterium
GACGGATTGCCTGAATATGCAGAACCATTGTATAAACAATTGCAGAAAGAATATAAAGTGCAATGGGATGTTTCAGGATCAATTGGAAAGCGATATCGTAGACAAGATGAAATTGGTACACCATTTTGTATCACCATTGATAATGAATCACTAGTCGATCAGGCAGTAACCATTCGAAATCGTGATTCAATGCAACAAGAACGAATTTCGATTGATGCAGTTCGTCGATACTTACAAGATACATTAGGATAAATGCAGAACCCGAACATTAAGTTCGGGTTTCTCATTCAAAACAGTGTATTTACTAACTTTGCTTTGAACATTTGAGAATAATATGCAGAATCTTGTTGCCATAGTAGGAAGACCAAATGTTGGAAAATCAACATTGTTTAATCGCATCTTGGAAGAACGCGATGCGATTGTTGATTCAACAGCTGGTGTCACACGCGACAGACATTATGGTCGCGGAGAATGGAATGGCATAGGATTCATTCTCATCGATACCGGTGGAATTGTTCCAGAAAGTGATGAATTGTTTGATAGAGCAATACGCGAGCAGGCGCATCTTGCTATTGAGGAAGCGCAATCAATCATTTTTGTATGCGATGGAAGAGATGGTCTTACTCCAGTTGACAAAGAAATTGCTCTGACATTGCGTCAAAGCGGAAAACATGTCACATTAGCAATCAATAAATGTGATAATTCCATACAAGATGCACAACTCTTCGAATTCTTTTCTTTGGGACTTGGCGAGCCATTTGGTATCTCGGCATTAAATGGTAGAAGCACCGGTGATTTACTCGATCATGTAGTTGAACCATTAAATCAATCCGAAGGTCTGGAAGAAGACTCGCGATTAAAGATTGCATTGATCGGCAGACCAAATGTTGGAAAATCAAGTATAACCAATGCTCTGCTCGGCGTTGATAGAGCCATCGTCTCAGATATTCCCGGAACAACTCGTGATGCCATAGATAGCATTCTAAAGTATTATGGCGAAGAGATCGTGCTCATTGACACAGCGGGTCTTCGCAAGAGAAGTCATATCAAAGAGAATGTTGAAATGTATTCGATCATGCGTACCGCCCGTGCAATTGAACGATGCGATATTGCAATCATTGTTTTGGATGCCGAACGTGGTTTAGAAGCACAAGATAAGCGCATCATCAATGATGCAGTTGATGCCAGAAAGGGAATAATCATTGCCGTAAATAAATGGGATGCCGTCGAAAAAGAAACTAATACCGCAATCGAATTCACAAAAAAAATTCATGAAGAGCTTAAAACATTTGATTATGTGCCTATAGCATTTGTGTCAGCAATCACAAAACAGAGACTCTCCAAATTGATTGATATGGCAAAGGAAATTCAAGAGCGCAGAAGTTCAAGGATTTCAACATCCAAATTGAATGATATTTTGCATGAAGAGATTTCAAAGACTCCTCCTCCTGCATATCGTGGACATGATTTGCGTATCAATTATATTACACAGACAAAGGTGGCACCTCCTACATTTGCATTTTTTTGCAATCATCCACAAGAGTTGCCTGATTCATATAAACGATTTCTTGAAAGAACATTACGAAAGCACGTTGATCTTGAAGGTGTGCCCGTATCTTTTTTATTTCGAAAGAAAAACAAATCAGAAGAAGATTAATTCATTTTACAGAGGTTAATCATGCGTTTCATTTTGTTACTCTTTGTAGTCCTTCTGCAAGGTTTTGCGCTCAATGCTCAAGATGGAAAAGGGTTTTCTGTCACTATTGAGGCATCATACAAAAAAACTCCACAACCATCCATAACACTATCTTGGGATGCTGATCCATATGCACAATCCTATAATGTCTATAGGAAAGATCCCTCCTCAAATACATGGGAAGGACAAAGCGAATGGGGAGCACCAATTGCTTCATTGGGAAAAGATATCGTGACATTTACCGATGAAGATATACAAGTTGGCATTCCTTATGAATATCAGATTCTGAAAGTATGCATACCACCTTCAACGAAACTCATCAATGTTGGTGGTGGAAATGATACTGTCACGAATTATTTAGGATCAGGTTATGTACTTGCCGGTATAGATGTCCCTCCGAAAACATATCGAGGCACGGTGATTCTACTCATCGATAGCACTATGGTTACACCCTTATCAAGTGAATTGAATCGATTGGAACAAGATCTCAATAATGAGTTATGGAATGTGATAAGAAAAGTTGCACCTCGCTCGACAGATTTTAACTCTGAAGCTGTATTGCAAACAAAGGATATTATTAGGTCGGTAGTTGAAAGTAATCCCGAAGAACTATATTCCATTCTCATCATTGGTAGAATCCCGGTTCCTTATTCCGGTTTGATGGCACCTGACGGACATTCTCCTGATCATGTAGGAGCATGGCCCGCAGAGGGATTCTATGTAGACTTTGATGGAAATTGGACTGATGCGACGATCAATAATGAGGGAGCATCAAGGGCAGAGAATAAAAATGTAATTGGTGATGGGAAATATGACAAATCAACTTTTGACATTGATATCCGCATTCCAGTTGGTAGAATCGATTTTTATAATTTGACTTCCTTTGCAGAAAATGAGATTCAGTTACTCAAAAGATATCTTGACAAAAATCATACATTCCGCATCGGTCAAATCAAGCCTGTTTTTGAAGCGACAGTCGATGATAACTTTGGTGCATATGGCGAAGGTTTTTCCGGAAGTGCTTATCGTGGATTTGGTGCGCTCGTTGGAAAAGGAAATATCATAGCAAATCGA
Source organism: Bacteroidota bacterium (assembly GCA_009919265.1). Classification (GTDB taxonomy): domain Bacteria; phylum Bacteroidota; class Ignavibacteria; order Kapaibacteriales; family UBA961; genus UBA961. The sequence continues at coordinate 2,771 of RGCF01000346.1, forward strand.
GAATTCCTTGACTCAACAAAAACCATCATGTTTGCTTATGGTTGTGGTGCAGGTTCCTATACTTCATGTAATGGAGTGGGAGGCATTGCTGAATTTTCAAAAAGACCAATCACTTCCGTATTTACCTCTGTGTTTGGTAGTTACTTTGGCGATTGGGATAGCAAAGATAATGTGTTGAGAAGTGTACTTGCTTCAAGAGGTAGTGTACTTACAACAAGTTGGGCTGCAAGA
>RGCF01000347.1 GCA_009919265.1 Bacteroidota bacterium
TTTATTTCTCTATATGTAATCTCTCAATATCACACAACAAGGCTTCGCACGGTGTAAAAAACCATTTTCGTCCGTTTATGGCTTTACGGTCGAATGTTCTCAGTAAAAATTCTTGAAATACACATAACTCTTTTTGGGTTTTATATTTGGTATTTTCGGATGTAAGTTTATATTCATCACCCTGTGTGGTCGAATTCAAAGATAAGGCAGTATTAATGATCGTGATTGCTTCGGTTTTTCCAGATTGGTCGCATCGGGCACCTTTATCGCGTTTCTTCGACATCACTTTGACCTTGAATACCAAATATTCCATTTTGAATAATGAGATAAAACCAATCATCATATTCATTTTTTTAATTTGCTCTGTTTGAACTTTTGCTAAAAGAAGCGAGAAGTCACGTTCATCTTCTGGTTCAGCAGATACCCATTCTGGTGTTTCATACCGTAGAACAACCAATTCAAATAACTCTTTCTTTCTTTTATTGAATAATAACATTCCTTTATCTTCTGGTGATGAGGCGGTGGCGGCAGCGGCGGCGGCAGCTCTTCGCCCGACCAACGGTCTGTGTATCACCTGTCTAGAATAATATTGTAATATCATACGTTCAAATGGCGAGAGATGTTGTATAACTCCACTACCAGACGCCTCGATAAGCATCGAACCATTATTCTTATGATACAGATAGTTCAAAAGTTCTTTTGATTCTTCAAAGGATAAATGTTCCACAAGATTCGCAATGACAAGTTCGTGGAGTTCGTTTAATGTGATTTGAAATTCTTCTGTCTGAGAGATTTGTTGTAATACTTTTCCACAATAATAATACCATTCGTCTTGTTCTTTTGTAGGTTTTTCTATTACAGTCTTACACGTTTCAAATGTATTAAATAACATATCAACTATATTTTCGCCAGTATGTTCGTCGTGTTCTTCTACGTCGCTTGGTTCCGATGCGTCTCGCGGTGGCGGTGACGGTGCGGAGTCTGCGGCAAGTCCAGCATTTGGACTAGATAAAGATGGCTCATCGACGATTCCAGTTCCAGTTCCAGTTCCAGTTCCAGTTCCAGTTCCAGTTTCGCGTTGAATCAACGCGATTTTATTCACAACCTTCTTATTTGGAACACTTCTTGATCCTTGTACCCCTTTCGCGGTATCCACACCTAGACCACTCGATTTTGACGAAATACCCAAGTAGTCTTCTGTTATATATTCTTGAAGAGGATATTTTATTGACGTATGTTTGTAAGGAACAGGCGTGCTTCGTTCGTGAATACTAATGCGTTTATCGGTTATTTCGATAGGTTGAAACAAATAATAATCACCAACATTAATAATCCGGCCAAGACGCCCATATTTATCATTCACATATTCATTTGGATCTGTTAGCATTTGTGATAAGGCTAGGTTGATTTGCGCAATCGGATATTGCCGTATCGCATTTACGTGGGCTATAATTCCATTTGGTCCGGTCTTCTTATAAAAAAACGACTCTTTATATAAATCCCGTATTTTGTGAATGATTTTATCCAAGTTCATCGACATAAATTTCTCATTAAAAGTGTCAAGACGAACATCACTTTCGCGGGGGTTGGCCTTGCGACTACGACTTTCTTCACTGTCGCTGTCGCTGTCGCTGTCGTTCATTCCATATAAATCATTTTGCTCTTGTATCGGACGACCATTTGAAAATGTCGGGCGACATACGTATTCACAACGTTCCATATAATCACATAATGCGGAATATGGTCGCGCACCTACTTGATAATTGATTTGTTTGCGAGACGAGAGATTTTGTAGAACAACTTGATTCAACTGCGCAGCTGTTTGTGTATTATGTTGAACATTCAAAAGACAGTCTACTGCCGATGTTCGAAGCACGCGAGATACCGCCCCAATTTTTACTGCTTTAAATTCTGAGAGACGATACAAATAAAGGTCGATTGCTTCGATATCTGGGTTTGTTAGCGTTGTCCCATATAAATACAGTTCTACATTTCGTTGAGAAAACGGAAGACGTTTATGACTACAATTACGGATAGCGCGACCGATAATTTGTTCGAGTAGGTTCATATTATACCACGGTTCCAATATATGAACTTGGCGAATATTTTTAAAGTCGAGTCCTTCACTTCCTGCGACAGATATGATAACAACTTTCACGTTTTCACCATTCGTATTATTTTCACTCGTGAGTGCTTTCAATTCGTGTAAATTATCTGGGGAAATCGTGGGGTCACCTGTTATCACTGAATATCGCGCGGGATGAAACGGTTTATCTGGATATTGTGCTTGATGTTGGCGTTGTGGAAGCATCGTAATCGAATCAATATTTTGTGCGGGTTTGGTTCGAAATAATGAAGAATTTCCGCCAGCAATACTATATCGTATAAACCCAAGTTCTTCTAATGCGAGAGCAATGGGTACAACACCACCATCAATATACTGACTATAAATAAGAATAATACCTTCGCTTACCATTACTTTATCAGTGATGTTTTTTATTTTTGCGGAATATCGACCAATATTATCTGGTGCGAAGATGCGTGATGACGATTTTGTAGTTGTTTCACCACGGGGTAATTTAAACCCGCGTATAAAATCAGGACGGTATTCAAAATTTGTCCTCATAGGTGGGTTGCCTACTTCTTCATACGACATAATGTGTCGTAACCCTTCTTTACCAATACACGCAGCAATATCAAATTCATCATTCGGGTTATTCATGTATTCAATGAGTGATGAGTGCGGATATACCATATTCAAAGCTTCAAGAGGGCGTTGAACTGCCGCATACCCAATTGTATCCATATTTTCAAAGGATGGAAAATCTGCGGATTCTACTAGTGTGGTTTCATCAATTACAGAACTTGTAGTCGTGGTTGCTTCCGCAGTTTGTCCCTTGCCCTTGCCCTTGCCCTTGCCCTTGCCCTTGCCCTTGCCCTTGCCCTTGCC
>RGCF01000348.1 GCA_009919265.1 Bacteroidota bacterium
GGCACGTATGTATTCACCGGTTTTTCTTGAAAAAACTTTTGACATACTCGCGTATGTTTTAAATAACGATATTGTATTGCAAATACTTGATACGGCAATTCACACGCGATATGTCGGGCGTCGTTTTCATTATTACATAATACCGGCAATCCAAAAACTACACTGTTCTCTTTCGTATAAGCAACCTGGCGAATATTATGTCCATAGAATAATTCTTCCGATAATTGAATATGTTCGAGGCCCGTAAGAGGGGGGACGGAATTCCCTTTATACCAATAAATCGTATGGATTGAAAACAATTGACTTGGCGTAGCACTTGACCGAAACATTACCCCGCCAAATACCGTTCCATATGCCAGCGTTCGGTCAAAACACGCGTCATAAATATACACTTTTCCGGGAAACCAACCACAGTCCTGGTGAAATTTTCGAATCGCCGGCCGAAGCTCATTGCCGTGACTGTGGCTGTGATTTGCGCCATCGATTTCAATCAACGCGAATATCATTTGTCGTTTCCACTCCGTAGCCCAAGCAATACATCTACGACCTTTCGGAAGAATAAAACATTTATATTCGTTGCCGCAAGCAGCGGTTTGGGCGTCGTTCTTATGAATAGACACTTCATAAGAAAGTCTTGTAGTAGGAAAACTAGACAAAAGTATATCGGCGTCGGCAATCGATAATACACGAGACGAAGTCGAGTGCGAAGTCGAGTGCGAAGTCGAGTGCGAATTCGAAGAATGCCGGCGTTGCATTTGATTGCTATATAGTAATATAACTGGATGGCTTTAACTCATTTCATAGCTCGGGCGGAAAGCAGTATCAGGTTTAGATTTTGATTTCAATCCAATGCCTCGTAGAAATAGTTTTAAGTCGGACTTCATATCATTGGTTTCTTTCTTTTCAGGTTGTTGTATACTTCCTAAATCGCGGGATACATCTGGAAATGACGATGACGATGACGATGACGATGACAATGACGATGACAATGACGATTGTGTCTCGTGTTGCGAACCATCTAAATTCTTGTTTATTGTATCAAATAACGATTTGTATTTCTGTTTTGGACAATGAATAAGGTCTTTCACTTTCGGAGCGGTAAGCGTTGTTTCGAAATAAATGTATAAATAATGTATGACTACAATTAAACTAATAGAAAAAAGGATATTTTGTATGAACCACAACATTATACATGTGTATATTACGAACATAATTTGAAGTGGTCGATAAACGATATTATATCGGCCTTACACTGTTTCGTAATAATGTCGCCGCTGCCACTGCCACTGCCGCTGCGTTGTTGGCTATCTTCAATAATACCATTTTCAGTAGTCACATAAAAGTCAAGAACTTGTGTCTCTGTTTCATTCATAATAAATACAAATGAATTCAATGATTTCGGATGTAGTTTCACGACGATTTTCATATGCCGGGTTACGATATGGTTCGGCGAGATACATCTTCCTACAACCGTCGTCTGTGTATTCAATCTGTAATAACTTTCATCCACCACAACAGGAATACACATCATAGATAGCGACGGGTCATTGCTACACTCTCTCGAAATCTCGACAGTTGAAACCGGTCCGTCGACCGGAATTCGTTCCACGACATTGGTAGTGCTATTATTTGCAGAATTGTGTTGTTGTATTTCATAAATAGCATCATCACTCCACAACAAATCCTCCATTTTTCGAGTCACAAAAAACACTTCCATCCCTTTTGGTCGAATACGGCCTTTTTCAATGATTCCGTGTATTTTAGAATACATTCGATTCATATCTTCCAGTGTTATATCGAGTAAGAATATTCTGGGTTCGGTTTGCTGTCGTGTTTGAATCGCGTGGGTCGTGGTTTGATTACGATATATCGTGCTTAGTCCGGAAATCATTGCCGCTTGTCTGGCATTCTGGTTTTTACGCTGATTACGAATATGGTTTGTTCGAACTTCATTATGACTCGCCATCCGTATCAGAGTTCCTTACTATAATGACACGATATATGTTTATATTCATAAATGATTTAGAAACAAATGAATGTATTGATATAACTATCATTCCATTATGTCCACGAAACACAACAACTCCAATACAAAGACTACCATTGTCATTATTTCAAAAACCGGCACATTATCAGAATGTCTCGTCGAACCTACTGAAGATACTACATTAGAGAAGCTGACTGTTCTGTTAGCTAAAAAATGTAGTTTTCGCAATCACGATGGTTTCAGTTGCTATCATACCTGGCGTTATAAAAATAAGAAAAAGTTCGCGTTTCTTGTTTCAAATGAAACGGAACCGGTCATCCCAAAATATATGTATATCGATGTCTGGGCGAAGACGGATGGTCGGGCTGGAAATGAGAATAAGTATGAGTTGCCGCCGCCTATCGACGAACTCATCATTTTCGGAAATATCGCGTTAGTTGCCCGTATTGACAAAGAAACCGCGGTTGATTTAACAATCGAACTCTGGAATGTTATTTACGAAAAATTATTTGGTGGGTTTGAAGACCTTGCTGCGACTGCTGTCGAGGATGAAAATGAACTCGACGAATTGGACGGTATTCCGGAACATAAAAAAACGAGCAACGGGTATTTAAAGGACGGGTTTGTCGTCGAAGATGATGACGACGATAATGTCGAGAAGAAATCGCGGAAGAACTCCAAAGGTCGTTTTGGTAAGAAAAATAAATCTGAATCTACGGAAAGTGAGTTTATCACGGAAACGGAGACGGAGACCGAATCATTGACGCCTTCTTCATCTGGTTCGCCTGATGTGTCTGACACTGACAAAGAACCGGTGATTCCGAAATCTAAGAAGGCGGCGGGAGGAACAGCGGCGGCGGCGGCGGGAACATCGGCGGCATCGTCTACAAAGACGACCGAAACGAAACCGAAACGCAAGCAAT
>RGCF01000349.1 GCA_009919265.1 Bacteroidota bacterium
ATTACAACTTTTATTCGTATAAAAGTCACACTTTTTACAACAGAATTTGTATTTTGGCGATGGTAACGGAGCGTTCGCTATCGGTAAAACAGACGATAAAAACATAGAACGAAGTTTTCTATCGTGTTAATTATCGTAATGGGTAAAATTATGACTAATATTTGAACAAAATTACCTTTTAAGTTAATTTCCAGTTTTTGTCCATGATATACCGATGGACAAAAAATCGCGCTATACCTAATGTATAAAAAATTACAGTCACAATTATTCATTTGGACAAAATATTTGTGAGCATAATTTTCAAAAACGCATTTTTTTTGTGTTTTAAAATCTCCGGCGTAAATGGCAAAATAGACATTTTTTAAAATCCAGCCGTCCTAAAGCTGGAAAGGTAATCGACAACAAACATAACCATGAATAATATATTTTGTTTATTCATCATTTTCAAACGGAATATTTTCGGCCGTTCACAGACTTTTCGGCCTTCGGCCGCCATCCAAAATCCGCCAATTTTATATAAATCGTTCAGTATGTATTCTATTATATTTCCCAATCTCAAAAATGGCGATTTTCGATATAATTCTAATGTCTCTCGCTACAACCATTCCCATATTATATACATTCCCGATGATACTCGCGCATTTTTTCAAGATTCAAGGCTATAAAATTTCCGACCAAACTGAATGTAACCAACTTATCAACAAGTTACAAATTCGACGTTCTGTATTTTACCAAAATGGCCGTCCTTTCGGTGTATTCTATGGAAAATGGTACATTGGTTATATTTACTCCAACGAGTCACAACACGGAAGTCAAGGACAAGTGATGTATATCATAATGAAACGCACAACGTATGAAACCACCACTGGTAAAAGTTCATTATGCGGTGATTCGTTTGCCACTGACGACACGGATACTACAAACAACGGAACTGCTGCCAACACCGCCGTCCGCGAAAACAAGATCATCGACATCCGCGAACGCCGCGGCAATCCTTGGTGGTGGGAATATTCCGACCGTAAATATGACGCAACCAAGTTCCTGAAACGAGAACCGAGAGATTATCAACAGAATATTATCGACGATATTCTCTCGAACATCAGAAATAAATCCTCGCGAAGCGGCACATTTTTCATTTATGGCGAGCCAGGGACAGGCAAATCCCTCCTTACATTACTTCTTGCGAAACAAATCGGAGCATATTATTGTGATACGTGGAAACCGACAGATCCAGGCGATACCTTATCCAAAGTATATAGCACGGTTTCACCGGATGATAACAAACCACTTGTATTAGTATTGGAAGAATGCGACAAGTTGATTATGAATGTGTTGGAAGGCAACGTGAAACCACATCTGTATATACCGATTCCGATGATGGATAAGTCTGACTGGAATAGTATGTTGGATAAAGTCACAGATTTGGGATTTTATCCAAATTTAATCTTGATACTTACATCAAATATCTCTCGCGACGAGATTCATCAAAAAGACGCATCAGTGCTGAGAGATGGACGAATCGACAAGGCGTATCATATGACGCGTCGTGAATGAAATGGAATGGAATCTACGTCCTGCGTCCTTTTTTCCGATAATTACGAACACTGCCGACTCCACCAGACGCTAAACTGTGTGGTTTGTAATAAAACCGATTGTTATCTGTGAATAACGCACGACTACCGAACAACACAGGAAGGAACCAAGACGGCGCAGGCGGCGAAGGTGGCGCAGGCGATGAAAGTGTAGGTGTAATCGCAAATGTTCCAGCAGTACTGGTAATCGTAGCTCCGAGACTACCAGAAGCCCCTGTCGCCGTTAAAAGTAGCACGGTGTTGGCAGTATTCGAAACCATCGAAGTACTCGCCGTGAAATTCGCGGTATATTTCGCAACACCCTTCATATAATGAAAGTAATACATGTAACCACCAAACGCGGCATTTGAAGATAATGTGGTCTCATTCGCCACTAACAAATTTTCGGTATTCGTATAATTATAAGTATCGGCAAGAGGCGTTCCAAACGATACACCATTCATGTAGAATGTGGTTGTTCCGCCAGTTCTACAAATCGCAAAATGAACCCATTTGTTTTTATAATCACTCGAAGCAAGATTAGCAACAAGGTAGGGTGTATTGTTTCGCCAATAATAAAAACTTCCGCCTTCAATCGAAACACCGATAGATATATTACTGGAACTATAAGTCCCCTTCTGAAAAATACGCGGGTATGGATTAGTATCCATCTCATATTGAAACCATTCTACAGTGAAATCCTGTGTCTCGAAATTGAGAGCGGGAGCATTCGGGATACTAATATAGGATGTATTATTTCCGAGAAAATATAAACTAGACATCAACGCGTAATTATAACCTAAATACTAACCTTATATATTATATATTACGAAACCTTTTTTATTGCCGATGTCTCTCACCCCCGTTGAACTTACCCGCGAGTCATTTAAGGGATTACTTGAATTCAACTCGAAGCAAGGAAAGCATACGATCCTGAAACTCACCGCAGATTGGTGTCGTCCGTGTAAATCCATCAAGGAACTAGCAGTTCAACAAGTCGCGAACCTCTCGACAAACGAATGCCCGATAGAATGTTATGAAGTGAATATTGATAATTCTCTCGACTTTTACGCATTTATGAAACAGAAGCGTATGGTGAATGGAATTCCAGTTTTCCTATTTTTCAAAGCAGGCAATACCGAATATATTCCGGATGATTCTGTTACTGGCGCCAACCCACCCGACATTGTAGCGTTCTTTGCCCGATGTGCGAAGGTTTGAAACATTATAACTTGAGGATTTATGTTATTGCGCAAGCGTAAATAACATAAAATTAGAATAGTAAATATACTACTACCGCCAAAATGGAATCTCTCGATCTTAATATCGACAATTATAA
>RGCF01000350.1 GCA_009919265.1 Bacteroidota bacterium
CATTAATTCCTGAACTTCACTATAAGGGTAAGATTCTATTGGAATACCAACTTCAGGTAGTTTTTTCAGTAATGTAATTGTTTCCTTGAGCCTTTCTGCCTTTGATTTCTCGGGCATTCTATAAAGTAAATATATTACGATTTAGGCACTTCTTTTAGGAAATCTGAAAAAAGGATGGGTCTAAACAATTCCATAGAGTTATAAAGAGATGTGTGGTATATGGTGTCGCATTGGATCTAGTAGGGATCCACAGGACCCTAGTATATGGGTAAAACAATTAGAAGCAAGGGGGCCAGAAGGAACACGCATCGTACATATGGCCGACAATGTTACATTTGGATTTACTCGTCTTGCTATTAACGGTCTAACTGACGCAGGAATGCAACCTTATGTTCGAGGTTCTATTTCATGGGTCTGTAATGGAGAAATATATAATTCAAAAGAGCTCGAGAAGAGCCTAGGTATGGAAAATACTGGCTCTGACTGTGAGTGTATTGGGGAACTTTATTTGAGACACCGTAATGATTTACTAGCTTTTGCTCGTGCACTTGATGGTGTTTTTGCCATTGCATTGTATGATGCAGACTTGAATCGATTTATTGTCTTAAGAGATCCATTTGGAGTTCGTCCACTTTTTATGGGTATTAGGCCTAATATGTCGACTAGTATTGCACAAGTAAACAATCTACCTATACCTTTTTATAAAGGAACAATTGATACATATGTGTTTACATCAGAATTGAAGGCACTTGTTCCTTATTTTGAAACTGTATCTTCTTTTACACCTGGAACAATTCAGACATATGATTTAAAAACTATGTCATTAACTTCAGATTTACGATATCATACAGTTGGTTGGATGACAAATCCTGGATTCAGCCCAATGGTATCCGATGGATTTAGTGCTGCAAAGGGTGCCTTGAGATTTGCTCTAGAAATTGCAGTAAAAAAACGTCTTTTAACAGAAAGACCTATAGCATGTCTTTTGAGTGGTGGTCTAGATAGTAGTTTAATAGCCGCATTGGTTCAAAATAATTTACGCAATCTTAATTTACCTCCATTAAAAACATTCTCTATTGGATTTGAAGGGTCTTCCGATTTAAAATATGCTAAGATTGTTGCGGATTGGATTGGATCTGATCACACAGAAATCAAGATGACACCTGATGAATTCTTTGAAGCCATTCCAACTGTAGTTAAAGCAATTGAATCATATGATACTACAACAGTTCGTGCAAGCACGGGAAATTATATGGTTGCAAAGAAAATTAGAGAATTAACAGATTGTAAGGTGGTATTCAATGGAGATGGTTCAGATGAGCTATTTGGAGGATATTTATATTTTAATAACGCTCCAAATGACGAGGCATTTCAGGCAGAGTGCGAGCGTTTATTAAATGATATTCATACATTTGATGTATTACGTAGCGATCGTTCCATCAGTGCAAATGGTCTAGAGGCTCGCACACCCTTTTTAGATAAACAATTTGTATCAGTTGTTCGTAGTATTCATCCATCGTATCTGAGACCCATCAAGGGAAAGCAAGTGGAAAAATTCATCTTGCGTTCTGCATTTGATGATGGATCAACCTTACCCCCAGAGGTTCTATGGAGACGAAAGGAGGCGTTTAGTGATGGTGTGTCTACACCCGAGAAGGCGTGGTTTCAGGAAATTCAAGAGCGCGTAGGAAAGTTGGTACCTGATAACTGGAAAGAAAGATCTACATTATCATATTCTCATCATATGCTTCCTAAGACAGCTGAGGAATATTATTACCGTTTCTTGTTTACAAGTTGGTATGGTCTTTGTGCTATTAAGACAACTGTTCCATACAGGTGGATGCCAAAATGGTGCCCTGAGACAAATGACCCAAGTGCTAGAACACTTCAGATGTACACTGAACCTCAGACGACTCCATGATAAAATTGATTGATTTTGTGTCAATGTGAACTACAAAACAAATGACAAACTGCATCTCAAGACGTGCCCTTGGCGACCACTTGAGAATCAGACTTATAAATGAAAAAGGAGAAGATGGGCGATGGATATGGATGGAATACAGGTGTCCTAATACAGTATGTAATGATGGAGATATATGCAAAGAATGCTCAAATAAAGTACCTAAATACAAATATCAAGCTCAAGCAAAATGTAATCATGGAATTGTGGGAGGAGAATATCACAGTGATAGCAAACTGTATGGATCAGCATACTATCTTGCTGAAATTAAGAAAGGCTGGAAACTTACGGAACATGATGAATTCCGGGCTAAGGCGGCAGTTAATAAAGCTATTAGTAATATGGCCCCAAGAAAAAAAGTTCAAGCGGTTGTATCTGAAGTTGTACCTGTTATACCCTTGGTAACAGAAACCTTACCTGTTATATCTGTGCCAACAAAGAGAAAATATGTAAGAAAAACACCTGAACAAAAGGATGCTGAAAAGGCAAAGGCTGCTGAAAAGGCAAGGAAACCAAGAGTTAAAAAAGAAGTTAAACTCAAGGCAGATATATTATTACCTCAAACTCCAGTAATTGAAAATCCACTTGAGCCAAAGTTTATAGAAGTCTTAGCACAACCAATTACAATTACAGACACTGTAGTTGCAAAAGTCAAGAAAATTAAATGCCAAGGAAAAGACTATTATTATGATTCTGCTTCAGGAAAAGTGTATGGTATCTCTGTGAACGGTGTAGGAGCCTATAAAGGGCGTTACAAGGAGGAAGACGATGTGGTAGATGTGACATTTCCAGATTCCGATGACGAGTAAATAGTAACTGATTATATCTATACTATAGTTTAAAAACTACTATGTATATTAGAATAATGAGAAATATTGTAATCGCATCAATGTTTAAAAATGAAAGTATGGTAATTAAAGAATGGA
>RGCF01000036.1 GCA_009919265.1 Bacteroidota bacterium
CAGTTTTCTTGCGTAATGCCACTTTAGAGAGCCCCTATTTGTATACCGGTTTTGTACTACAGAGTCGGCCGTCGCCGCCTCTACTCCCGTCTACGATCCTATTGTTGATTTGTAGTGGAGAAGGGATAAAACGGACAAATTGCCTTACTCAAATGTTGGGGTTGAAAGGATCCAAAGTCTTGAGAACTGTTAGAGCCGCATTCCGATCCGATTGAGATGCCGTCGCATTCATGTACTCAATGTAGTATGCATAATAATCACGTGGGAACTTTGCCTTTAGAATGCTAACAACTTCTGAAGCTAATCCTGCATCGTTTTTCTTAACTGTATCGTCGAGGACAACCTCCATATGCCAGGCCGTTACACCCACCCCTTTCAATGAGTTAACCATTTTTGACGTATCCCCCGTCTGAAAAGCCCGATACACGGCCGAATCAGAGACTAGGGCTGGTAGACACAAAGCCACACCAATCGCTGCTCCAGAGAAGGCTACAAGGCTTGCCTTTGCAGGCATCAATTCCCCTTTCAATTTCCTTCGGGCAGCTGAGACATCCTTACTTTTGTTGAAAGTCTTTTTATTATCAGTGTTCGTTCGCAATGAAGCAACCGACGATTCAATATTTTGGAATTTGCTTGAAGAGAAAGAAATCAAAGTTCCAGTGAGAATCCAGGCCCACACCCCGACTCCCAATTGATTAATGCTAATCAATGCCTGTACTTGATAAGCAATCCAGCTCGCTACAAGTGCTGCATGCCAAGGATTAAAAATGGTTTTGGAACGGATCCAAAGTCGATAGCAACCTATCGAAGCCCAAATCACTAGAGCGAGATAAATTAAAATCAAGGGCAACCCGCCATTTGACGAAATATCAAGAAAAATATTATGAGCAGAATTTGAAACTCGATCTGGTCCAGTTCGAAGAGTTGAGATTTCTCCTCTTAATTGCCTGTACCAATCTCCATAAGAATCCAGGCCAACACCAAACACCGGAAATTGCTGAGTCATTTCTATGCCGGCATGCATGTAATCCCATCGGAAAACAATCGACGGCTGATAAATGAAGCCGGCGAGTGGACCTTTGTTGAAAAGTGCGAATGCTGAGATAATTCCAACCACCGAAAATCCAGAAACTACTGATGGAATCGCAAATTTTGCATATCTTGACGATGCAATTCTGAAAAGTATGCTAACGGCGGATCCCACAGCAAACATCATTAGCCCTTGAATGGAACCTGTAAACTCAATGACATAAAGTTGGACTATCAGAAGTCCCGACAATGCAAATCTCCAAAGACTTCTCGTGTCTTTCCCCACGACTTGATTTAGAATAATCACAGTCGAAATTCCCAAGAATGCAGAAAGAAAGTTCACATTTCCCAAGGTCCCAAAAGGTTGCATTTCACTCCAACGAATTGGGTCTCTCTTTGCTATTTGGACTAGACAATAAAGCGTTTCAAAAATAGATACGCCTATGACCGAATTAGAAAGCCTGCGAGCGAAATCGTAGTTGTCAGACGAACTAATGCAAGAAGCAAGCATTAAGCTAGCGAGAGAAAAATAGGCTACCAAACCCGTATTTCGCCCGAACATACCCCATATCTGCTGCTCTAGTGGCGCACCTGAAAAAAGTAGAACCAATAACATCCAAAATACGAAGCCGCTCAATAAAAGAACGATTGACTTGTGAGAATTGATAAACGATTTTCTATAGAGAATTAATAAGAAGAGTGCCGAAATCGAACCAAATGATATTACTGCTAATTTGGGAAGAGAGATGGGATCATAATTTGAGAAAGGAGCAATCATCGTGGTAGCCAAGATGCCCGTCCAAAGAACTATTTGAGTTAACCTATAGCGAACAATCTCCGGCATCACGGCTAAATGATATCCCATTAATTTCACGAGTTCAGATAATGGTGGGCCCTGTCGGGATCGAACCGACGACCCACGGATTAAAAGTCCGTTGCTCTACCGACTGAGCTAAAGGCCCGATATTTCTTGATTAGAATCTTACAGCAATTGAAGCAGAACTTTCTATCGTGTTATCTAGACAACAACACTAATTGAGAAACGAATGAGCTGAAATGGAAGCGAATTTCGAGTATTTCAATGCAATTTCTTCATTCGTACAATCTTTAATGTCCTTCCTTAGAACACTTGTGTTGGACCACTTCTCCATAAAGAAATAGTCCGACTTGAATTTGTACAAGTACTGCCCATAAAGTTCATATTCAATACAAAAAGGAGAAGGGTCGTCTGTCGAATTGTTAATTACAAAGGTCACAACATCAGCAAGACTTGAAACTCCCATGCAACTGAGCGCCTCAATCAAAAATTCTTTTTTCATTAACATATGGTGAGTGACAAAGGTGTAATCCGGATATACATTACAGATTTCAAATCTAGATAGCAGGTCATAATAAGGCTGGTTGTATTCCCAGCTCGGGAATAATATCTGTTTTCTATTGCTAATCCAGTTCCTCTTATGTAGCAAGAGAGTGTCGCAGTCAACAATTAAAGTGTAAGGGGTATCTGAATTCAGTACTTGCCCCAATTTCAATATCTGCTGAAGTGCCCAGCCAAATCTGGATACAAACTTTTGCTTCAATTTTAGTGCTTCCGATTCGTTTACAAATTCATCTTCACTAATTACCAACACATCATTAAACTGAGACATTTGAATTATAAGCTTACAGGGATTAACCTGTAGTCTGGGAACTACTACATAGGTATATCCTGAGTAATAATCATCAAGTGATTTCTTGGCAAAATAAATACACTTTGTTAATAACTCGAAATCCTTTTCAGTGGCTACTATCGCAATGCTAATTTTTTCTTCCAACGGATTGCGAAAATAAAGAGCATCTGATTCCCATTTCTTGACTCGCAATCTATTTGCCGAAACAAATCTGTTAGTATCTAGAACAATATTGTTACTAATCCTTCGTGCGACACCAATAATTAATCGTAGGAAAGTTGCGGACAATACATTTATGCTCACATCAATTTGTTGAAAATGCACGAGAAGTCGCTTCAAGGTCAGCCTCTCAGGAAAAATCTTCATAACGAACATAAACTCTATAGTTGACTCTGCAAACTTCCTAAAATCACGGTTGCAAAATTGGTTTTACCAGCTAGCCAATTCAGGATAGGCTTGAGGTCCTCTAGTCCCCATCGTCTAGGGGCCTAGGACATCGCCCTTTCACGGCGAAGATCACGGGTTCGAATCCCGTAGGGGTCACCAAGGAAGGTGGGCAGGATGGTAATGCAGCGGATTGCTAATCCGTACTACTCGAAAGGGTAGAGTGGGTTCGACTCCCACACCTTCCGCCAAAAATAATTTGAAAAAAAATAAAATAGGGGCTTGACATTTTCTCAATTATAGGGTAGAGTGGTAATAATGATTGAGAAGGAAATTGTGATGTTGACTCTTGCTGATATCAATGCTGCTACCAACTCTAAGGATGGTGACATCTACTCGGATCTCTATAAGGATGTCTATGGTAGTCGTCCTCGTTATGCCAAGTTCGAGTCGATTGAGGAGTTTGATGAGGATTTCAAGTTTCTTGTCGGTCGCCTGAATGAGCAACTCGAGCAAGAGAAGGAAGAACAGCGCCAAGCGATTGGTCAGTTCGAGATCCGTCTCAACGAGATCATGTTCCTGGTCTCTAATACGGATCGCGTCAATGCTCTCCGTATTCTGATGGATGCCGAGGGTGTCCTTGAGGAACATGAGTTTTATGGTTATGAATCGCTTGAATGGAAGTTGGGTCTTCCGTTCGGTTATATAAATGGAACTATTTAATAGACGAGTAGCTCAATGGTTAGAGCCGACCGCTCATAACGGTTTGGTTGGGGGTTCGAGTCCCTCCTCGTCTACCAAGTTTATGGACCCTTAGCTCAGTCGGTAGAGCGTCGGACTCTTAATCCGCAGGTCGTTGGTTCGAATCCAACAGGGTCTACCAAGTTTGGACACTTAGCTCAGTAGGTAGAGCAACGGGCTTTTAACCTGTAGGTCCTGGGTTCGAACCCCAGAGTGTCCACCAGTTTTAATGGAGGTTAAATGCAAACACGCAATCTAGAAAATGGCGCTGTTGAAATTATAGATTTTGACATCACCAAAGTAACTCCTGAAATTGCTGAGCAAGTTAAGCAAATTCTTCTTAAGGAACTGGTCGTTGTAATTAAGAAGCAGGATACCAATCCTCAAAATTTTGCTAAATTGATCAGTTCTATTGGCGGAATAAGTAATTGGACACAATGTTATTATGATATTGATGGTAATGTCCTAGGTGTTCCAACTTCTGAACCTGATCCATATACTTGGGATCCGGAATCAAAGTTTCCTGTTCAGCGCGTAACAGGCGAACGTAACAAGGAAGGTCAATTTACTGGTATCTTTCCTCTCGGTAAGTTAGATTGGCATTGTAATCTTAATGGACCAGATCGCGCTGATGGTGTTGCGCTTCAAGCAATCCATGGTGCGGAAGGGACAGTTACTTCTTGGAATAATACTTCTCTTGCTCTAAAGCATATGCCTGATGAGTTGCGTGAAAAGATTAAGGGAAAATACGCGAGTTTTTATTACAATCCAGAAAACTGGGCAGATATTGTAAATGAAGGACAGCGCAAGTTTATGCTCGCCAATCGACATCATTATAAGATGTGGATTGAGCAAGAAAATGCAGGTGGAACCAGAGGACTGTATCTCTACACCACCAATGATTGTAAGATTGAAGGCGATGATGATTTTGAATTGTATCACGAGTTAAAGGATTACTTGTTTGACAAGCGATTCATTTACGATCATCATTGGGAAACTGGAGATATTGTATTAAGCGATCAACTTCTGACTATGCACAAGCGTTGGCAGGAACCAGATGAGGTTTTTGAGAAGCGTCTCTTGAATAGAATTACGTTTAGATTGTCTAATACAGGAAATCCTCCACTTTTTGTTGAAAAAAATAAAATTTAAGCTTTACATTCTTCAAAAAGTATAGTAGAGTGTATAAATAACGTTTCTGCTCTTTGACATCGTTGTAAACCGAATATGGCAGGTGGGTGTCCTGCCGCTGGGGCATACGTGCGCTCGGGAATAAAACACCCCATTAGGATAGCACACTGGAGGTTCCTGTGGTTGACCAAGCGATTGGGGGAAGATAGGAACGTAAAGAGCGAAATTACTGCCTGTAGCGTGGCAACACCTCAGTAGCCAGTGTGTTACCCTAATGTAGTTTGCCCCTATAGCTCAGCTGGTAGAGCAACTGATTTGTAATCAGTAGGTCGTGCGTTCGAATCGTACTGGGGGCACCATTATAAGCAGTACCGTCTGCTGAACCAACGTATGAAAGAGATTAAGTTCTCTGGATATGCGTTGAAAACAAAACGGCAAGTTTCATTCGAGTGTGGCGCAGCGGTAGCGCAGTTGACTGTTAATCAATTGGTCGCAGGTTCGAATCCTGCCACTCGAGCCAGTTAATCATGGTTGGATATCTTTACGCGTAATGGCGGTCTCCGTAAACCCATCTGTCCTCGGTATGACAAGAAACTACCGACCATTTTGCCCTTGATCTGGGACACGCATACTAAGTCGTGCATTTAGACAAGATCCCCTGCATTCAGGGGTACGTGGGGGTGGATCCCACAGGGCAATCCAGTTTGACGCAGGGTGGAGCAGAGGTAGCTCGTCTGGCTCATAACCAGAAGGTCGTCGGTTCAAGTCCGACTCCTGCAACCAGATATCGTCGGCGACGGTCGACGTAAGAAGTGTGACTGAATATCACCCTCGCCAGTGGGGGAAAGGTAGACTCGGGGAGTGGTCCTCCCGCTCAACCAGCGAACGAGTCGTTGACCGAAGATTACGATAGGTAATTGGCTAGGTCATGGAGGTACAACCAAATCCTCCCACTTCGCTTTTAAAGTTTTGGGGAATTAGCTCAGATGGGAGAGCGTCTGCTTTGCACGCAGAAGGTCATCGGTTCGATCCCGATATTCTCCACCAAAATAGACTTCCTCTGCTGAACCCCGTGGGTAACCACATAGAGAAAGTGATAGTTGTTGCTGTTGCAAAAGTATTCAACTATCTGGGAAGATACAGCGTCCGGACGTAATGTATCAAGGCACACTGCAGGGAGTCGCTATTTTATGCGGGTATGGCGAAATTGGTAGACGCACCAGATTTAGGTTCTGGCGAGAGATCGTGGGGGTTCGAGTCCCTCTACCCGTACCATGCCTCTGTAGCTCAGTTGGTAGAGCATTGGTCTGAAGTACCAAGTGTCGGCGGTTCGATCCCGTCTGGAGGCACCATTTTTGGGTCGGTAAAGCCAGTGGCTCTGGCAGTCAGACTGTAAATCTGATCCGTAATTGGGGGAGGATCGATACCTCACTGACCCACCAAGTTTTCGGTCTGGTAGCTCAGTTGGTCAGAGCGTCGGCCTGTCACGCCGAAGGTCGCGGGTTCAAGTCCCGTCCAGATCGCCACTAAATAATTATATGCGGGAGTTCGCCACTAAATAATTATATGCGGGAGTAACTCAGTGGTAGAGTGTCAGCCTTCCAAGCTGTTCGTCGTCGGTTCGATCCCGATCTCCCGCTCCACGCCCTCGTATACCCTCTCGCTACGAACGAGTGGAAAGGTTAACTGAATTACATGCAGGTTTGAGTCCTGTCGAGGGTTCCAGTTTCGGGAAGTGGCGCAAGCGGTAGCGCACCTGCTTTGGGAGCAGGGGGTTGCAGGTTCGAGTCCTGTCTTCCCGACCATTTCGTAATGAATGTTTCAACAACAAAAGGTAAATGTATGAAGTATACTCTCGCAGCACTTGCAGTCGCAAGTCTTATGTCAACTGCTGCTAATGCTGGCACCCTAACAGGTGAAGTTCGCCTCGGCGATCTGCGTTCTGGCAAGGCAGGTTCAACTGAATATCGTGCAGAAGCATGGGAAACTGTAAATGGTGCCAATCTTGGTGCCGAACTGCAGGTTCGCCAAGCGAATGGGCAGGGTGCAGTAAAGTCTCTTATCTCAGGTAAGGCAGGACTTAATGGACCAGAAGTTGCAGGCATTAAAACTGCTGCTTACGTAGAACTAGGTGAATCACTTTCGCAGAAGGTTTCGACTACAGTTGCTGGTCGTACCACTGTGACAGGTGGTAACAACACTTTCTGGGGTGCTGCTGTAAAGGCAGAACGTAACCTGTATGGTCCAGTTAATGTTGTAGTTGGTTACCGCCATCGTGAAGGTTTCAATGCTGCCAAGATCAACGAAGAACGTTTGTCTGGTGGTGTTAATGTTGCCGTAAACGATGCAATGACACTTGGTGCAACCTATTACCGCACTCGCGGAACTACCAACAGCGATGTTGTTGGTCTGGGTCTGACACGCAAGTTCTAATCCCACCCGTGTGACATCCTGGGCATGATGTAAAACTGCCCATTTCATTGTGTCGGTGTGTTGTAACGGTAACATGCAGGTCTCCAAAACCTTGCGATCGGGGTTCGAATCCTCGCACCTTCGCCAATTAGGTTTACTATGAATATACTAGTAGGAATATTGACGTCTAGAGACGTTTCTAAACTTAAACGCTGTATCGAGAGTGTTCTTCCACAAACTGATAAAGTTGTCGTGGTGTGCAACACTCTCGATTTTTCATATGCAGAAGAAGCAACGCAACTTGCAAACTCATATGGTTTAAAATGCGTTGTAACTGAATCGAACGGAACACCAGGAAAGGGTAAAAATTCTTTAAAGGATTATTTCCTTACCACAGAATTTACACATCTAATCCCAGTCGATGGTGATGATTTTCTATTGCCCAATGCGGTTGAAATTATTTCAAATATCGTAGAATCCAAAAACCCAGATGTGATCGGATTGATTGATGGACTCGTAATGTTGGGTGGAGAAATAATGACCGCAAAGGAATGGCAGGAACACGAGGTTCTGTTTCAACGAAGTGTTGATAATACCGAAGCAAGAAATCTCAAACGATTAAATTTACATATCGCAAAAATTCGAAGGATCTCGACTGAGTATGACAACTTCTTCAATAGATTTGTTTTGCTTTCTCGGGAGGCAACATCACATATAAACTACAATGAGACTCTGACTGGCGCAGAAGATATTAAACAAAGTTTTCTATTCAAACTTATGCAACAAGAAGGTAAGATAAATTATCTCATTCTGAGCAGTCAAAACATCTATATGTATGATGTTACTGATATGGGAGCGTGTTTTGCTGTTTGTAAAACAGATTTATCGATAGAGTCAAAAACTTTTTGGGATGGCATAACCTCTGAGTTGATAAATAAATCACAATCATTTCAATTGGAACTTGTATATGACTACGATATATGATCCTGATGTTAAAGAAGAAATGGTGCGTAAATATTTTTATAGCAAAATAGAATTGTATGATAGAGAATGCATAGAAAATGATTATCCAAATATCTATCACAAATATTTAAATTTACCATTTACGATAACTAGACCAGACATTTGTTATGGATCGCCCGCAGAAGCAAAAATAACCAATCTTGGGGACTATAGGGATCCAAATATTGAAAAACTACATCAAGAATTGGGAATTAAAACTTTTATCGTTGAGGTAGTTTATACTCCACCCAATTCTAACCTTCCGATACATAGCGACTTGATGCACGTCGATAATCATATAAAATTGAATTTATCCTGGGGAGATTCTGATAAATCTGCTACTAGATGGTGGATGCCAAAAGATATAACTACACCAGTTTTGTCAACTCCGATTAATCCTGACAGAGAAGATTATGATCTAATATATAAAGCAACGACAAATTCTCCATGTTTGATTAACGTGGGTCAACTTCACGACAGTTATAATCCATCTGATGAAGGAAGATGGACTTTGTCATTTATTCCTGCGCATCAAAACAATAATCTCATCCAATGGGAAGAGGCAATGCAAATCTATAAAGATTACATCTATGATTAAAATGAATTTTAGTGTTGATTGGAAAACTGCTGCGAAGTGCTGTAAAAAGATCATAAAAAATCCCGCAGATACTAAAAATATCTTTGTCCTTGCCACCGCAGTCAATGGTCCATCTCTGATCAGTTCTTATAACAAATTGCTAGAAACAAAAGAGGGTGGAGAGATAGCATGTAAACTTCCCGAGTTTACTGATCTATATCCTTTACTCGAAAAATGCCCAGAAGGTTCTGTCGGACATGAATTACTAATTAATCAAAAATATTCTTTAGAAGGACTCATTCGTATAAGCAAACGAGGAACGAGCAATAGTATAAATGTCAAGCATCCATACATGTGGATGGCAAGAAGGCAAAGAGACACACATGACTTAAATCATACTCTTACTGGTTATCAAATGGATGTACTCGGGGAGGGTTGTGTTGCTGCATTTACCTATGCGCAAACTAAATCCTATCAGTGGGGTCTAATTTTTCTGGTTGGTATATGGATGTTTAAACGATCGCCTAGAAAAATTGCTGCGATGTTCGAGGCATATAAACGTGGTAAAAAATGTTCTTGGTTACTGGGAGAAAATTTTGAAACTATGATTTATGAAAATCTTGAAGAATGTAGAAAACGATTGAATTTGCCCGAGGCCAAAATTTATGAAGAAGTTATTAAGAATTGATAGTTCTTATCCGATAGATAAAATATTACCATTCTGCAATCATGCGATTAATGATCCTCGACCAGGAGCAGTGAACATGAATCCTATTGGTTGGGAAGAAAATAAAGCATCATTTTTGTATTTACTTTACTGTGAAAAACGGTATAATGGAGATG
Source organism: Bacteroidota bacterium (assembly GCA_009919265.1). Classification (GTDB taxonomy): domain Bacteria; phylum Bacteroidota; class Ignavibacteria; order Kapaibacteriales; family UBA961; genus UBA961. The sequence continues at coordinate 9,790 of RGCF01000036.1, forward strand.
GTAATGGATATATAATTTACGTTGAGGATGATCAAATTTTGTGTGGCGGAGGATTTTCTGTTTCGGATATTGATCCGCACATGACGCATTTAAGTTCTCGTAGTTATACCATTCCAGGCGCTGTGCTTCCTAGAATTCATGGGCAAATACATGATCTTGCAATAGACATCAGTATCGAAGCAGGTCGATATGGTGCCTTTGATTCTGCCAATGAATACAACAAGCACTTCGCTGAAAAGTATGCTGCTATCAATGATCCTAAGAATCATCCTGGATATTTTATGGAGGATGGAAAGCACTATGCGAAACCTGGAGTCAGAATACATCCAATGGTTCCTGCTGGACCAATTCTGCTAAAGGGAACAAAGCAGTGGATAACATATATGATTTGGAATGAATCGCATCGAGAGTCATTTTTACAAACTCTTGAAAATTTAAAATGGAGTGATTGATGGCCCTAGATGGTCTAATTTTTGGTGGAATGATTAACACGGACGAACCTGCAAGACCACAGGATTTACCTGGAGTCAGTTATAGTTCTGTTCATCGAAGCGCAGGATCGCATAGAATTGCTTCGTTCTTGCGGCAACACGGTCTTGACGTGGAAGTGGTCGATTATGCACCATCTTGGAAGTTTGAAGAATTTCAAGAATTAATTAGATCAAGAATTACTGCTGATACTAAATTTGTTGGACTTGGTGCAGTGTTCAATATGAATACTGAAACTCTCTGGCGTTGTTTTACTTGGTTAAAGCAGACATATCCCGATGTATTACTCGTATCAGGTTCAACCGATTTCTATAATCTGCATTTTATTCCAGTTGACTATATGGTTGTTGGATATGGGGAGCACGCAATACTTGAAATCCTAAAGGGAACTGCAGAATATACTGAAGAGATTATCGATAAGGAAGGCAATAAACGTAGAACTGTTCATGCGCTCAAACGTTATCCTGCATATCCAATGCGTAATCTTTCTATTGATTATGAGAAAAGAGATTTTCTACAACCATTCGAATCAGTTACGATGGAGACTAGTAGAGGATGTAGATTTAAATGTTCATTCTGCACATATAGTATCCTGGGTGTAAAGGACGATCACACCAGATGTTCTGAAGACTTTCGCGATAATCTTATGCGTAATTATGACAATTACGGAATATATCGCTATTCGATCTCCGACGAAACATTTAATGATCATAGCGAAAAGATTATTAAGTATGCAGACGTAGTTGAAACTCTTCCATTCAAACCCAATTTTGGTGGTTACATCAGAGCAGATCTATTGCATACCAGACCGCAAGACATTGAGCATCTTGCTCGCATGCAGTTTAATGGGCAATTTTATGGGGTAGAATCTTTTCATCGGCCGAGTGCCGCTGCAATCGGGAAGGGAATGGATCCTGCAAAGATTCAACAAGCAATTCTTGACACCAAGGATTACTTTATGAAACACAACGGATACTATAGAGGAACTATCAGTCTCATTGCAGGGTTGCCTCACGAAACAGAAGAAACACTAAATGAAACTAAGAAGTGGTGCGACGAACATTGGAGAACAAACCATTTAGGATTTACTCCATTGATGATAGCAAGCACGCATGGTAATGTTAAGCAAAGCACATTATCAACAACATATGAGAAGCAGGGATACAGTCTTGTAGACCCAGAAGAAATTATGATGGATGAATCTCATCCTGAACTAACAAGAATATTCCAAAGTAATATGATAGTCCCTGAGTTGAAGTATTATCTTAAAACCTTCGTCCGCACTCTCAAACCGACTGTTTTATTTCACCGTTGGAAAAGCAACACAGGAATGACTGAGAAAGATGCATTGTTGTGGATTGCAAAGAACGTTTGGGGCAAAGAAGATTATATGGACTTTGGTGTAGATCACTGGAGAATGGACGAATGGTATGTATCAGGTAAAACTGATCAGGATATGTTGGGATCATATCGAGATCTAGGAGGTATACGCCCACCGATTCAAAACAAAGTTGATTTTATTGAAAACTATAAGAAACAAAAGTTAAGTATTGGAAGATGACATGAGTTACGATGATGCAAAAGAAGCAATTTTAAATTCAAGCGAATCCTCGTCGGTATACATTGGCGCAGATTCTATTCGATTTAAAAAGAGAAACGGCGATTGGTATGCAAAATACTCAACCGTTATTATTCTTCATGTAGATTCTAAGCATGGCGCTAAAATTTTCCACAAGAGCGTAGAGATGCGGGATTATGGAAACCTACGACAGCGTCTTATTACTGAAGCAGGATTTGCCATCGAAGCAGCATCAGAAATAGTGGATGTCATCGGCAATCGACATATGGAAATTCACCTCGATATCAATCCAAATCCAAAACATAAATCTAACATTGCAGTAAAAGAAGCATTGGGATATGTTAAGGGTACAACTGGACTTGATGCTGTAATCAAACCACATTCTTTCGCTGCAACGCATGCAGCAGATCACGTTGTGAGGCACTAATTATGTTTATTTTTTGCGGACCAGATAATAATAGAGATACCTTTGAACTGAATATTCCTGAAGATAGAGACATCGGTATAATGCTCAGTAGTGGCGCTGATAGTGCAATACTACTTTATTTGATGTGCCTAGAATTATTGTATACTGGCAGATCTACGGATGAGATTAAATATATTTTTACAATTCCTAAATTGGATGGAGCAGAACTTCACAGCGCAAATATCGTAAATTGGATCAACAAGAAACTGGAAATTAATCTACCGCAACCAACAATCGTTGAACCAGAGAATCTTCATGACTTGCATCATTCTATTAAGGTACGCGAGGGGATTAGAGAAAGTTTTGTAAGATATGATCCATCGGCAAAAAATCTATTTCTTTATCTCGCCGATCAAAAAGTGATTCCGAAACCTTGGCCTTCTCACATGGTTGGATTGGTAGAACCATATCGCGTTTCTGAAAATGAGCACAAAGATATTATCGGTTTACCATTCAATCATTTGAATAAAGCGCATACCATAGATCTGCACTTCCTGTTCAAGACAGAAGGTCTGTTGGAATTGTCTCATAGTTGCACCGAACGACAAACTGGTCGGTGTAATCAATGCTATCATTGCAATGAAAGGCAGTGGGCGTTTGAACAACTAGGCAAAGTGGATCCAGGATCAAATTAATGAAAATAGCGATAACTGGTCATACTAATGGTATCGGTAAAGCGATTTATGATGATTTGATTACAACAAACGATGTGATCGGATTTTCTCTAACCACAGGATATGATATTTCCTCACCAGAGGAACGCAAGAAAATTATTGAAGAATCTATGGATTGCACAGTTTTTATTAACAATGCATTTGATTATTCAAAATGGCCTACAGAAGAAAATACCGACTCTCAGTGTCTTATGGCGGAAGAATTGTTTGATGCCTGGAAAGGTCAAGAAAAATTCATTATCAATATCGGTAGTCGAATAAATGATTTTAGCGAATTTGAAAACGAGTATAAGGCAATATACGCAAAGCAAAAGAAAAGACTCGATCAGTTTTATCTGGACCACTCGCACGAAAAACCTTACGTAATTACTGTAAGACCTGGATCTACCAACACCAGAGTCGTAAAACAAGAAAACATAGAAAAACTGAACCCCAAAGATGTGGCGCAAGTTATACGATTCATTCTGGAAAATAAATACAATTTTCTAGTAAGAACTATAACTTTAGGCAAGATCAATGATTAATATTGTCGGTAGTATAAATGCAGAACATGTGCTGAACCAATACCAAGCAATTGAAAATGAAATCAAATGGGCAGAGATGCCGCCAAAAGGTAAACAAGCAGGATTGCAGTATGCTTCCGAGGAAGAAGAAAATCTCTGGGCATCAGGAACAGGTTACTTAGCTCGCCTCGACAATCCAGAACTTCAGTTTAGAAATTTGAATCCATTGCTGCGTGGAACCATCTTCGAACAAATAATCCAGGAATATAGATTAGTAAGGACTCGTTTTATGTGGGTAAATCCGATGAGTTGTTACAGCATTCATAGAGATTTGAGTCCAAGAATCCATATTCCAATTATAACAAATCCTGAATGTTACTTTTTGTTTAAGCAAGGATCAGATACTCTATTAGAACATTTGACAACAGGTAATGTTTACTGGACTGATACGCGCATACCGCACACATTTTTAAATTGTTCATATGAACCAAGATTGCATTTGATAGGAGTACCAACGTGATACAAGAATCTTTACCATGGAATTTAACTCACAACAGATATGCCATCCTTGGGGTTCCGAGATCTGGAACACAATTAACTGAATCTCTTGTCAATTATTCGCTCAGTAAAAAATTTGATGAAGTTGTCTCGTTGCAGGAAATATTTACCGCACAGGCAGCATTGTTCAACACAATTACATTGCGAGATGGTAAGTTGTATTTCGAAGAAGCAGGGAAAATTTCTCTCTCAGAAGTTCCTGCTAAAAACAGAGAACGTCTTGACCATATTTCTAGAGCAGGAAACGAACAGGCATTAACATGTCGCGTCTTTCTTGATGACAGAATGGCAAGCAAAAGTTTTCAAGAAGGATTACATTACCTAAAAGATAATGGATTCCATTTCATCTACGTCAATCGTAGTTTCGAACACAAGATAATCAGTGGTATGTTCGCGAAGAAAAGTTTCATATTCAATCGCGAAAAAAACACAATGATGCTACATATCGACATTGAAGAACTCAAGTCCTTTATCATTGCTAGATATCTACTAGAAGAACAAAACAAAAAGGTCATGGACAAACTCATTTCATACGAGGTTGTTGACTATGATTCTCTGACTTCTATGGCAAAGAATCTCTCTGATTCTGAAAAAGAGTTGGCATTTGGCATCTTCAAAGAGAAACAATTACCTCTGGATCCATACGAACAAATCGTAAATGCTGATGAGGTAAGGGAAGTGTTTAACACCTTTTATCCTAAATTGGTATCCATCTCAAACGATCTATTATGACTAATGATTCCATTTGCGCTGCAGCATTTGTTCACTCTCATGTCACAGCGAAATATGAAAGAAAATTGTGTTGTGTTGCCAAACCCATAGAAGGTATGGAAAAAACAACCACAGAAGAATATTGGAACTCCGATTATCTTCGTGATGCGCGATTGAAGATGATAGCAGGAGAAAAACTTGCAGATTGTAGTTTTTGTTATAACTATGAAAATATGGGAGTTACCTCGTTTCGTCAGGTTATGAACGGAATGTATCCGTTGGATAATATAATCAATAAGGTAACACAAGATGGTACTCTCGAATCATCTCCTTCTTATTACGACTACAGAACAATAACCTGCAATCTACAATGTGTTACTTGCGATGACAATCACAGTTCTAAACATGCTGCTATTGCTAGAGAATTGCTGGGTAGAAACTCACAAACCAAAGTTGATTTGCAATATGAGAAGAAACTAGGGCATGAGATAATATCTGGATTGCATGCAAAAACAGTAGACAATATCTACTGGGCAGGTGGAGAACCCATGCTCATGGCAACGCATTGGGATGTTATTTTTGAGATGGAAAAACTGTTGGAAGATCCTGAATATACTGACTACATAAAAAGTGTCAGAATGTTTTATAATACCAACATGACAAAACTGTATTGGAAAGATCATTTCATTCCAGCAATATTGTCCAAATTTAATGTCACTCTCTGGGCAAGTATCGATGGCGTAGCGGAGACATTTGAATATTGCAGAGATGGTGCCAAGTGGGATACTGTCAGAGAAAATTGGTTGATTTATAAAAAGCACATACCAAACACGTCTGTGACTGCTGTTTTGTCTGCTCCTGTATTGATGGACATTGACAGGTTTATGGATTTCTTTGAAAGTAATGATGGTAATATGTTCAATCACCAATATGAACCGAACGATTACAAGAATCTCTTAGACATACGACTGTACCCAGATGATATTTTCCACACTGTAATTGATCATGCGATTGACAGAATACGAAGAACGCATTTGGGTGGTAAAGAATCAACACTAGAGGTTCTAGAGATGTATAGGAAACAGAAGTCGGACTTCTCTAATCCAGACTATCAAGAGATAAAAAACCATACACAACGTAGAGATAAATTTTTGAAGAACAGCAAATCTTTTGAAGAATTACTACAACAAATTAACAAACCTACATATAATTGGTATGTCGGTATCTAGGAGGAATAATGCCAGTTTATGATTTAATGGACACCGAGACAGGTGAAGAGTGGGAAGAAAAGATGTCTTATGAAGACATGAAGGAACTTACTGCTGATGGTAAAATTCAGATCATGTATAAGAAGATCAACTTTGTTCATGCTCCAGGTTCTGATGGTGGCGGTAAGGTGCCTGACCATTTCAAGGAAGTTATGTCTAAGATTGCCGAGGCAAATCCGAACAGTCCTCTCGCTCAGCAATATGGTAAGAAGGATCACAAGGCAATCAAGACTAGAGATGCAGTCGAAAAAGCGAGAAAAAAAGCAGGTGGTTCTCTGATAGGATAATTTTTTTTCAAAAAAAGATGATTTGGGGGCTTGACATTTTCCGAAAAATATGGTAGAGTGGAATATAAGATTGAAAAAGGAAATGAAAATGATCAAGGTTTACCAAATCCAACTGACCGACGCTGAAGTTGATGCCATCAATCGCGACGAATCGTTCCCGAAGGCAAAGGCATTCTTTGACCGTTCGTTTGATCGCCTTTTCAAGTCTGAGAACTTCCAGTTCTATACCCATGTTGCTAACGTCAACACCAACGACATGGAAGAAGCATTTCGTGCCATGAATCTCTGGGATAACACTGAAGACATGGTCGAACGTCTCGGTCCTTGCTCGTCGATGTCGGTTGGTGACATCCTCGAAGTTGATGGTCAGCGTTTCCGTTGCGCTTCTTTTGGTTTTACTGCTATTTAAGGGCTTGACATTTACCCGAAAATAGAGTAGAATGAATATATGATGAAAAAGGAAGTGATTATGGAAATCTTGAAGTGGGTCGGAACTCTGTGTGTTATCCTCGCTGCTACTTGCCGTGCGTTTGACATGCATACCGCAGATCTGGTTCTGTCGATCGTTGGTGCTGGTATCTGGGGTGGTGTTGCCATCAAGATGAACGATAAGGCACTGCTTACCGTCAATGGTTTCATCGTTGCTATCCTGCTGTATGGAGTTGTGAAATGAAGTTCTGGTTGATTGTTTTCCTTTTCAACGTCAATGGTGAATTCCAGGCGAAGGATATCTTTGAGACTGCTGGTCGTGCGCAATGCGAGCAGTTTGCTGCCGACTACACCAAGACCATAATCAACACCAAGATGCAGGCCCAGTTTCATTGTGTAAGCGATGACCACTATATGGGTCGTAAGCAGGATGAAGGTGTAGATTATGACTAAATCCAAGTGGACTCAGAGGTTCCTAGATCTCGCCGAACATATTGGCACGTGGTCATATGATCCTCGGACGAAACTTGGTGCAGTTATTGCAGACGAACGCAATCGCATCATCTCTATTGGTTACAACGGATTCCCTCGAGGAGTCCTAGATACGGAAGAACGATATGAAGACCGTCCTACGAAGCATCTATTTGTGGCTCACGCAGAACGTAATGCGCTGGATAACTCCCCTATGAATGTTGAGGGATGTACGCTGTATGTTCCTCTACTTCCGTGCAATGAATGTGCTAAGAGCATTATCCAGCGTGGTATCACCAAGGTAGTCAGTTACTATCCTGATCGCGAAGACACATTCAACTGGGATATTACCAAGCAGATGTTTCGCGAGTCTGGCGTAGAGTTGTGTTTGGTTGATAAGCAATGAATATCACCCACCTTGACAATGCAGTCGTAGTCCGTGGTCATTTCGGCAAGGAAGAACTGGAAGCATTCGTTGCCAACCAGAAAACAAAGCAACTTGTCAAGAGTGGTATCTACAACAGTAAATTCCAGGGTGTTGATGGTTCTGTCCGCAACTCGATGCAGGTTCGAATCAACAAAACCAATCCTGTTGTGAACAAGTTGCGCGAGTGCGTGGAAACAGTCAACGCAGAACACCTGCGAATTAATCTGTCACGAGTATGCGATGAGAATGATTTCGTTGAATATAATGTGAACGGTAAGTTTGAAAAGCATAATGACATTCTGTGGCCCTCATCTGCGCTCAACCATGACAAGAACCCAGTAAGGAAAACAACGACAGTTGTTCTGCTCAACGACGATTTCACTGGTGGCAAACTTGCTCTGTGGTCGAAGGGTAATCGTTATAGTTTCGAGTTTAACCCAGGAGATGTGATTACATTTCCGTCTTATGTGCAACACATGGTAGATCCAGTTGAATCTGGTGTTCGGTATAGTCTTGTATCTTGGTCTTATGGAGAATTTTAATGGAAAAAAATTGGGCATGGCGTTTAAATTCTATTGACAAATGTCGTGAAACAGCGTACAATGCAAAGAGTGAGTGGGCGAAGGAATATTGGCACAAGGTTGCTGATGAACTTGAGCAAACTATTTCGGGGCAACCGTGGTTGCGAACTTATGATGGGAAGTTGAATTGACAAGTAACATCGCCCTGTTTATTGTATTAAACGTGTTGCTTATAGCAACCGTATTTGGCATTGTGACCAGTAAGGTTACTGCTGAAGAGCGTGACAAAATGCTAGATGATGAGGATATGTTTCCATGATTGTCCAGAATGCAGTGATTTGTAACAAGTGTGATGACTTCATTGTATCGAAGCATCGCCACGATTTTGTAACATGTGGGTGTGGTGCCATCTCGGTTGATGGTGGTCAGGCATACCTACGTCGAGTTGGTGGTGCTGGTCAGAATGATGATGGCAGCACATGGCAAGGTTATACCGACCTGTCGTGGGAACTTCCAGATGGCTTGTATAAAGCCTGTGCGCAAGCGGTGCTTGATGCAGAAGCATCTGGTCGAAACCACATTGGTGTGGCAAATGCCGTGATGCGAACCTTGCGTGATGCGGATCGAATTGTTGCTGACCATGAGCAACGCATCCTGGCGCATAATCCTGATCTGGATGAGATTATGATAGTTGAAGTAGATGGTAGTGTAAATCGTTATAAGAAGGTGAACGTTGATGAGTAAAATTACAGTAGAACTTGATTGGGAAACCGTTGATAGCGTTGTTGTTAGTCAACTACGCGACACTTGGCAAAGTCTGAAGGCAGATCTGGGTGCCAATAATCATGTGTTTGCATGGGGTGATCAGGAACAGGATGATGAACTGATCCAGAAGCATATCGATGCGCTTGAACTTATTCTCAAGTGGTATGCAACTCCTGTGCAACTGGAAGACATGGGTCTGGCAGATGACTAAGGACGATCTAAAGGACAAGGCAATCGAAGCGATTCCTTATGTCGCAGTGTTCGGCGTAGCAGCACTGGCAGTATATGGTATCACTAAGATCGTGAAGGCAGCGAGAGATCTAGATTTCCCGTTGGATTTTGGTAACGACGAACGTCTTAATGAGTTTTTGGGTAAGTAAGGAAGCGTAACTGTGACATATTATATTCGTAATGGAAATACTTATCGCGTAACCGACGAGAAGTCTGTGGACATCACCGAGCATCTCCCAGCAGAAAACTACACGGTCAAGGCAGACCAGTTTGGTAATCTGTTTCTGGAGATGATCGACAAGTTTGCGCCAATTAAGAAGTATTACGGTGACACTACTCGTAATGCAGAACGTATCATGCGCACCTTTATGGACCGCAGCAACTCCACTGGTGTATTGCTGACTGGTGAAAAGGGATCGGGTAAGACTCTGCTCGCAAAGCACCTGTCCATTATGGGTTATGATATGGGCATTCCGACCATCGTGATCAACTCTGCGTGGACTGGTGATTCGTTCAACAAGTTGATCCAGGATATTACGCAACCGCTGATTGTTGTGTTCGATGAGTTCGAAAAGGTCTATGACCGTGAAGAGCAGGAGAAGATGCTGACTCTGCTCGATGGAGTGTTCCCGAGCAAGACTCTGTTCATTCTTACTTGCAATGACAAGTGGCGTGTTGATGCTCACATGCGCAATCGTCCTGGTCGCATCTTCTATGCACTGGACTTCAAGGGACTGTCGCAGGAATTCATTATTGAATACTGCGAAGATGCTCTTAATGACAAGTCGCATATCGATGCTGTCTGTAAGATCGCCACACTGTTTGGTGAGTTTAATTTTGACATGCTCAAGGCGATGGTTGAAGACATGAATCGTTACAATGAGACTCCTATTGAGACGATGCGTCTGTTGAATGCGAAACCCGAGTATGACCAGAATGAACCTGACTACGAGGTCGCCAAACTTGTCATTGACGGACAACTTGTCCCCGACGAGATGATTCACACCAAGATTATCGACTTCAATCCTCTTACTTGCCGCGATCAATTCTATATTTCGTATGGCGATGGTGTTGATGACGATGATGAATTCGAAGAACTGGTTGCCCCACGTGGGCGTAATACCCTTCGTGGACGCGACGACGGAAACCAATATGCATGGTTCAATCCTGCTGACCTCAAGCATGTGAATGCCAAGGAAGGTTCGTTTGTGTTTGTTAACGAGGATGGTGCGCAGGTGCAACTGACTCGTAAGGTTACTAAAGCACCATTCTATTGGGGAGCACTATAATGGTTAAAGAAGCAAAGGGTGGTGTGTTCGCACCATCAGATTATCCTGTGATTAAACGTGCATTGCACTCGTATTTACTCGATCTCATGCGAGTGGAGGGATACAGTGATCGAGATCCGCATCCTGATGTTGCAGTAATTTCTAATCTTATGCATCGATTGGGTCGAGTCGATGCCTAAGTATCTCGTTGAAACCATCAGCGTATTTCGCATGCGTTATGTTGTTGAGGCAAACAACGCATCCGATGCCAAGGATGAGGTCACAATGAACAACGATGGACAACTCCATGAGTTTTCTCAATTGCATATTGATGAGTTGATCACATCCACACGCGAGATCGATCACTGAAAGACAGCAGAAGCGCATGTCTCTCATGGAAGATGTTGATGCCTATGTCAAAGAAACCATTCTATACTGTGATGATGAGGAAGAAATCATCGCGCTTGGTTCTGTCTTACAAATCCTTTCCAAAGATATTCTGACTTCTGTCATGGACAAGAAAGACTGGAAGTCTGCGATCGGCGCATTCATTGATGATGTCGAAAAAGAGCGTGACTTTGGTAGCGTCAGAAAGCAATATAAAGATTTCTTATAATGGCATTTAGAATTCCCGACGAAGCATATGAATCTGAGTTTCCCAACTGGAATCACCAGTGGGGTGGTGGTCTATACAAAGGTATCTTCTGCCAACAAAATAAGAACTTTTATCCTGCATTTGAAAAACTCTTTGCAGAAGAGAATATTGTGCGTGTGCTAGAGGTTGGGACCGCAACTGGTGGATTTATTCGTGCAGTGCGTGATTTAACAAATGCAGAGATTATTACGTATGACGTATTACAAACTAAGCATAAAGCGACCCTGGAAGATAACAATATTACCGTAAACGTTAAAAGCGTATTCGATGATTTCGACTTCGTAGAAGATTATATCTCCAAAAAAGGACAGGTTCTTGTGCTTTGTGATGGAGGAAACAAGATCAAGGAATTTGAGGTTTTCTCCCGTATTCTGAAGTCTGGTGATATTATCATGGCGCACGACTACTCATACGATGAGAATCTATACCAAGCGTATATCAAAAACCATGTGTGGCGCTGGTGTGAAATACAATACAAGGACATCGCATTGTCGGTGGCAGAAAACAATCTCGAACCATACATGACTGAAGAATTTCAAGAAGCAGTCTGGACTTGTTGGAAAAAGGCTTGACATTTTACTCAACTTAGAGTAGAATGACAATATGAGCGATAGAAGAAATCCAAAAGTCCGTCGATCTAAGTGGGACAAAGTCCTCAAGATCCCTGGTTACAACTACAAGAAATCATTTTATACTGGATTCGTCTGGACCTATACGAACTGTATGGGTAAGGACTACCACAGCGAACTGACCGACCGTGGTTGGAAGTGCGACTGTCCTGGATTCTCGTTTCATGGCAAGTGCAAGCATGTGCACAAATTCCACAAACTGTTGACTGGAGGCAGCGATGACAGAAAGTATGCAATCTCATATTGAAGCATTAGAACGTAAACACGCTGAACAAGAAGAAATCCTACAAAATTGCTATAAGCGACCACAGACTCCAGAGTGGTTGGTTCAAACAGTAAAACGACGCAAACTGAAAATCAAAGATGAAATCGAACGACTCCGTGCTACTATTTAACTTTCTATTGAACAATGTCATCCGAGGGTTCGTTCTCGCGTTGACACTTGCTGCTGCTAAATTCTTCATCAGTGGCGACCATATCGGAGAACTGGTATTCTATCAGTGGATGTTCTTCGGGTTCATTGCGTCGTTGTTTCTGAAGTTTCTCGAGGCAGTAGAAATCTATCAAAAATTGAAGAAGGAAATTGATAATGCAAATTAATACTCATGTCCATTATACTGATATGACATCTGACATGGAAACAGAAGCAGGTGAAATGTCACTCAGCGCCAATATCTATGTGGATACTCGTGGCGCAACACCCAGCGAAAAGGTAGCGATCAAGGATATTCTCGATCGTCACTATAAGGAAATCCGTTCCGCAATCTACGCAGTCGGACGCTAAAAACTAATTGGAGTTTCATCGTGAATACCGATGTTTTTAATAATGTAGAACGTGCCACGATCGAATCAGTAAAGATTGCTATTCGAAATCAATTGCGCATTCTGTTTGCTGATCTGCCTACCAGTTATTATAAACTCTTAGAAGGTTGTATTCTGACTGGTGGTGCATCGGCATCGCTATTTCATGGTGAAACTCCAAACGACTGGGACGTGTATCTCGAGAATGGCACCAAGTCAGAGAATTTCCTGAATCGTGTGCTGAACAATGATGAAAACATCTACGAGCAGATTCTGGAGATCAATCCGAACTATCGTGTTCGCAAAACGTTGGTTCCTGGTATCTATGTTACCGAATCAGCAATTACCTTTAAGAATGGGTTGCAGATTATCGTGAACGCAGATAAGACAACGCGACAGAATGGATTCGACTTTGTTCACTGTCTGCCATATTTCGATATGAAGACGCAGCAATATTACATCTCTCGTGCGCAATATGATGCTATCAATAACAAGCATCTTATTCAGAATCCCAACTATATTGGACAACCGATTGTTTCTCGACTAGATAAATTCTGGAGTCGTGGTTGGACGAATAAAACGGCTTGACATTTATCGTATTTTCAGGTAGAATGAAATATAATTTGAAAGGAAGTTGTTATGGCGAATCATGTTACTACTCGAGTCACGATTGATTGTAATGAAGCAGCGCAGGTCGTAGTCGACCAGTGGCGCGAAGCAATCGAAGGTATGAGCAACGATGACTATAAGATGGTCTGGAAGTTGTTCGGTATTGATGCTGAAGATGCTACTTATGAATGGTTGATTGAAAACATCGGCAGCAAGTGGTGCTATGCTGATGACATCTATGATAACAACTTCACGCTGGTCTCTGCGTGGGATTGGCCGAACAAGTTCGTAGAGTGGATGGCAGAGCAGGTGATTGCTCTCGATGAAGATGCTGTCATCACTGTCACCTACGAAGATGAGATGCCCAACTTTGTTGGTTACCATGTCTACAGCAACTACGGTGATCGTGGTGATGTGATCGATCACGATCGACTTACTGAAATGGTAAAGGAAGCAATCCCCGAACTGTCTCAACTCGACGAAGATACTGACGAGTATTTCGAGATGCTCCAGGATAATATCTGGGATGCTGTCTGGGCATGGCAGGAAGATGGGATTGCTGCCGAATGATCGTATACGATAATGGCAAAGTAAATGTTCTGGCGGAAAACAGGTGTGCCAACACATCAATGTACCGCCATTTCAAACTGCCATTATACGGTATGATGTATGGTAATACCAGAGAGCAATTACGCAATAAATGGAAAACCAATCCATCTGAGAAGATCGTAGTATTACGTCATCCATATCAGCGAGTGCACTCTGCTATTGCATGCCATCAACTCCGTGGTGTTCCTGCATATCACGCATACCAGAACTCCTCCATCGAGGAGAGGCAGAAACACCAGTTTTTCTGGGAATACAAAGACAATCTAGAAAAACCATATCATGAATATATGCATGCAAATATTCTATCGCACTGTCTCCCATATCTTAGACATCTGATTGGTGTCAATTTCAGATACATCAATTTCGATAGGATTGGTGAGTATCTGGATGTGCACGATGGACCAAAGACAAACACAACGAGCAAAGATTTTTCTGTAGATTTTCTGGATTATGTTGAACTCGACGAAATCAAATTTGAGAGATTTCTCTATGAGGAATATCTGCATAGATTCGAAGAAATAACGCCAGAAGAATGGAAAGAAAAGACGATTACGGCTTGACATTTATCCAGTTTTATAGTAGAATGAATATACGATAAAGGAGTTGAATATGACTAGCGTTTTTGATATTGTTCCCCGTCCCCTCGCCATCTCGATGATCTGCGGCGATGCAGACATCTTCAACAGTGGTTACTACGATAAGTTGTTCGACTACTACATGCCTGACATGCCATATGGTATTGCTAAGGCACGTACTGGCGATCCTGACCAGTGGATTCTTGATCGACTGGAGGAAGAACTGGGAGTATACGCATAATGGCGCGATACGAACTCCGTCGCTGGACTGATGACAGCAAGACCGAATATGTTGTCCGACAGACATCGGATGACTACAGTGCAATCAACAAGCAGTTTAATCGTGCATTCTTTGCGTCGACTGCACCACAACTGCTCCACATCGTAGATACAGAGGCAGCAAATGAGATGCAGAATTAACTCCGACGAATGGCGTGATGCTGGTAAGGTATACTTTGTGCACTCATCAGAGTCGCGCAAGGAATCCACCGCAGTGCATTTGGTATTAGAAGATGACGATGGCAACATCCATAGCAGGGT
>RGCF01000351.1 GCA_009919265.1 Bacteroidota bacterium
ATTAACTATCAAGATCCATTTAATTTTAATGCAGAAGAATTTTTAAATATAAAGTTATCAGAGCATGTTGCTAGTTTGGGCATAGTTCCTAAAAACTATTTTAATAATCTTGTATTAGATATAGATGCAAGTGGATCGTGGAAAGACTATATTCCTCTTTCATATTTTGCACAGTATATAACAGACGAATACGGAGACTCTCGTTTGGGATTAGACTATATACAGTTTAATGTTAATTATCCAGCACCAACAAAATTTAAAGAAGAAGAAGTAGTTGACGAAGACGGTTGGACATATTCTGAACTTAGCACAGAATATTCTTATCCACAACAAAGAACATATGAATCTCTTGATAATTATTTATATACTGGATATGTAGACTATCAGGACTTAGCAGAAAAATCCATAAAGCAATATTCTTATGATACATCTAGTGCTATTCTTAAATCATATATAACTTTTGAATATTTAGAAACTGGGGCAAATGCCTCAGATGGATTTTTTGTTAATACAGAAAGTGTTCCTAAAAATGGAGTAATAACTCCAGGAGATAATTGGATAAATACTAAATATGAAGTTGTAGATAATATTATTATTTATCCTCCAAAAGGCGTAGACTTTAATGATTTAGCATTGGTTGTTCATCTTGAGTTTAGTGTAGATGGTATAAGCCAAAAACCAATAAAGGTTAAAAGTCTACAGTTAGCATCTCAAGCATTTAACTATAACTCTGTAAATAATATCGGTACAAGATTTGGCACAAATGTATATCCATATGTTAATACTGGATATTATTATAACTATAAAGCAAAAAATCCAATAACAATTTATAAAGGATCTTCTCCATATTTATATTTAACTAGGTATTCAGGATTAGAGATTAGAGGAGATTATGATCCACTAATTAATCGTGGAGTCGCTATCCCTATAAATTCTAATAAGTCTGAAGGTTATGAAGTAATGGCTATGCAATCTTTAATTAGGTTTAACTCTGACTTTTTCCCGTACGGTCCTACACAAATAATGCAAATTAATTCCAAAGGAAAAGTTATAAAGTTTTATATGGTGGCAAATCATCCGACAGGCAAAAGAGCAAAAATATATGCTATAGATGGAAGTACAGGATCCTTATATAACGGAATATCATTTTATGTAAATGGAAATATAGTTAAAGAACCTATCCTCAATGTTGGAGAGTGGCTAATGCTTGGAATAGGGTTTCCTAGTGTTCTTAACTTTAACTCTTATGCAGGATCAATCATGATCAATGGACCAATCATGTTTGAGGATCTATCATATTATCAAACTACAAGTTTGCAAGAAATACAAAATGTTTCAAAAAGACCTTGGGCTAGGGTAAAATTTGCCACAGATGGATTTTTTGATTGGGAATATTGGAATGATTATTTTGTTTGGCAGGGAGTATTGATTCAGTCATCAATAAGTTATTATGGTGTAAACCCATCAGATTTATATAAGGCTTACACAGGTACTAATAAAATAATTGTTGACGATACAAGGCCATTTAGTTTTAAAAATTACGAATATACCCTATTTAAAGATATAGCATGGCAGTCTCAGGTATCAGATGCAGTATAATATGGTATACTGGTGGTAATGAAAAGACATAATCCAAACCAAATTGGCAAAACCCGTATCAAAGCAATCGATAAGATGTATGATTGGGGCATTTACGTATGGAAAAAACAAAACGGTAGATGGTTTACAGATGGACAGGGTAATATTTTAAACATACCTTCTATGAAGGGTGACATTTCTAAGATAGCAGAATTGAAAAAAGCAGCAGCATACTATGGAGAACCAGAGGGGGAAGCAATATTTTTCCCAGGACTAAATCGTGTCACTGATGAAGAATATTCGGAACAAAAGCAAAGAATGATGGAAGGTTTAATTCCAAATCTTAATGATTTAGGATCTGTATATGATGCAAAACAAACAGTTAAAAAATATGGAGCACAGGACTAATGAGCGATCAAGAATTTTTTATTAATGCAAGAATTGATAATCCAACAGATATTTTGCAACAATTTAAAGTTGAAGATCCATTTAATAAATCATGGAATGAACTAAAAAATTTAAATGGTTTAGATAATAACTTTAAACGTAGAGCAGGAAGGTTAGCAGAAAAAGCAGTTGCACCAGAAAATATGGGTGGATATTTAAATAACGCTAAGGCACAGCCTTCAGGTATTAATGGAGCACAGTCAAAAGAAATTAATCCTGGGTCTGTATATAGAAATGCATATGGACTATTTGATGTAATCACACCGCCATGGAATCTTTATGAATTAGCAAATTATTATGATACATCTTTTGCAAACCATGCTGCAATTGATGCAAAGGTAGAAAATATTGTAGGACTTGGATATGACTTTGAGGTATCTCCTGCAACAATGCTTCGTCTTGAATCAAATCAAGATAAAGAGCAGGTTGGAAGAGCACGAAATAGAATTGAAAGAGCAAAAATTGAATTACATGCTTGGTTAGAATCTTTAAATGATAATGATTCATTTACTACAACTATGGTTAAAGTTTATACTGATATGCAAGCAACTGGAAATGGCTACTTAGAGATTGGTAGAACTACTCGTGGAGAGATCGGATATGTTGGGCATATACCAGCAACTACAATGCGTGTTCGTCGCATACGTGATGGTTATGTTCAAATAATTGGACAGAAAGTAGTTTACTTCCGTAATTTTGGAGCAAAAAATCCTAATCCAATTACTGCAGACACAAGACCAAATGAAATTATTCATTTCAAGCAATATTCTCCATTAAATACTTTTTATGGAGTTCCTGATATTTTGTCAGCGATTAACTCATTACA
>RGCF01000352.1 GCA_009919265.1 Bacteroidota bacterium
GTGCTGTGCTGTGCTGTGCTGTGCTGTGCTGTGCTGTGCTGTGCTGTGCTGTGCTGTGCTTATACCCTTATAAATAATCACGAAATTAGAGCGGCTCGTGTGAAGATGATATAAATATTTTTTATCTATTTATATTTATATATAACAACAATGGACTTTTCATCTGATCACAGTGTCCCCGACGTGAAAATCGCCCCGATTGTCGTCGCTGGTATTGCGTTTGTTGGTCGTGCCGTCGCCGGTGGTGTTATCGGCGGTGCTGCGACTTGGGGTGTGAACCGCGTTCTTGACAACCGTTTTCCCGCCAATAAGTAAACACGAACACGACAATATTATTGTATTATATTTTATACCTCTTATAATATATAATATATATTTAATACAATATGAATTTTACTTTAGGAAAAGGTGTCAGCGGAATTTCCCCCAATCCTGTTTCCAATGGAACGATGAAAGGTAGTTCGGAATTAGAAACATTGCGTTTTTCTCTTCGTAAGGCGTGGAACGGCTCTGCTGCAAGTGAGAAATTAGGAGGCCGTGCTCCTGCCGCGACCCCATTCCGCGTCGTGAATAATGCCGGCGACTACCTTTCGCGCGAATACTATACGTCTGGTGGTTCCAACCAGGTCACCAGTGCTCGTCAAAGTATCACTTCCGGCTGGCGTGGTTTAGCTGGCGGTGTTCATTCACAAAACGACGGAACTGGCATTCCATCCGCCACTTGTAATACCAAATTTGTCTACGACGGGTCTGATTATACGCGTTTTCGCAAACAGATGGCAGTGAATCGTAACTACAACGATTCCGGGTTTGGCGGCGCAAATAACGCGGCTCAGTCAGCGATTCGCGCCATTCGCCGTTAATCACGCCACTGCACGCCACTGCACGCCACGCCACGCCACGCCACGCCACGCCACGCCACGCCACGAACAATACTATATCATAAAATCACTCGATTCGTGTTTTTATCATATAAAACTACTTTCAACGGCTCTGAAATTTAGGAGGAACAACATATCCTTGTGACCTGGAACGCGAAAGTGCCTCGCGCACATCATTTACATTTGGCGCTTTATATTGTATATTCTCCGTTTCTTTGACGCGTAACGAACTCTTTCCAATTGCCTGTAATTTAAGCCGCTCCATCCGAGAGGAAGCGTCGTGGCGATTGTATATGAGTTTTTGTTTCGTGATGTCTGCTGCCGTCGCCGTGTCGGTGATTCGCGGATAAAGTGTCCGCATATATGCTGCGCGATTACTTGAAAATGTAGAGTCGTCTGCCGATGGATAAAACTTTTTCGGCATCACGCCGGTTTGTAAAGTCAGGACGGGCATCATCGCTTTATACGACAGGCCGAGTCGGCGAAGAAAAAGCCGCATTTTCAATCCGCCACCACTTACAGCAGAGACAGTGACGCCATTATTGTTGGCAACGCGTTGCCACGTGTTCACATTAGGGTCTGTGTATGTCAAAACCGTCGTTCCATTTATCATAACAGTCCACGTATTGACAGCGTTTCTGTCGTAAAGAACACGAACCGGAAACCACGTGTTTTCGCCGGCACCTCTAGGCCCTGGAGAAATAGTGCTTCTAACCACTGGGTAGTAGGCTGTATTCAGAACATATACACCTTGCCCTCGTAAGTGGGACGGGTAATTTTGGGCTACACCATAATCGTCCCAAAAATTAAAATAAAGTCGAAAGGGCATCGTGTTTCCGAACGTGATTTGATAATTATCGCCACCAACATCTTGTGTTGCTGTCCAGTAAATCTGTGTATTGAATTCGAAAGAATTGAGTTCCGGATTGATGATAAAATCGGGATATGTTATACTTCCAACGCTGCTTGTTTCTCCATTTACGATACGAAGCTCTACATTCGGGTCGGCACCGCTGAAATCTACGGTCTCCGCCGTTCCACTTTTCGTAACGTTCTTATACCAATTCGTAGCATTTAGACTTTCAAACGATTTTTCGATGAGTGCCATCGTATATTATGTATTATGTATTATGTATTCTATAGATAATAATACGCGAGTTTGCCTTCGTCTATCGCCCATCCGTCTGTATTCTTGTCCTAAATACATTTAGGATAAACTTTTTTTATTAAATTATTATATAACACGCACCAATGTTGAACAAGTATTTAGTTGAGTTTCTTGGAACCGTTTTCTTCCTGTATGTCATCATCGCTACTGGCAATGCGATTGCGATTGGTGCTGCTTTAGCCATTGCGATTATGCTCGGCGGGCACATCTCTGGAGGTCACTTCAACTCTGCGGTTACTGTTATGATGGCGGCAGCTGGTAAGATTCCGATGTCTGATGCCGTTCCTTATATCCTTGCCCAGGTCGCCGGTGGTCTTGTTGCCCTTGAACTCCATAAGCGTATCAAGTTTTAGACACATTTTTGTATCATAAGCAATGAATTATTGTAAGTATTACGATACAAAATAATATAGTGATATTATAATAGAAGCGAGTAAATCATATGACGAGCATATCTAGCATTACAAGTCAATACGCAAATAAACAAAAACAATCACAGAAAGGCGGTGCTTTATTTGGTTTAATAAATGACGACCCTGCTGCTGCTCCTGCGCCTGCGCCTGCTCCTGCGCCTGCTGCTGCTGATGCTGCTCAAGAACCTGTAAAAGAAAAATCTTTTCTTGGTAATTTATTCGGGTCGTCTGAGGCTGCTTCTACCGATGCTGCTCCTACCGATGCTCCTGCCGCCGCTGCTCAAGAACCTGCGAAAGAAAAATCTATTCTTGGTAATTTATTCGGGTCGTCTGATGCTGCTGCTTCTACCGATGCTGCT
>RGCF01000353.1 GCA_009919265.1 Bacteroidota bacterium
CAAATGTTGCTGCGCTCGCTGAAGCAAAACTTGGAGCGGGTAAAAATGCATCACATTTTTTATATGTGACTTTGGGCACAGGTGTTGGTGGTGGTATCATCATCAATCATTCAATTTTCACAGGTGAAAGAGGTGGTGCTGGAGAAATTGGACATATCATTATTCGCGCTGATGATCTGCCAGGTGATGAATTACCATATAGAACGGGAACCTTAGAGCATCACATCGGACGATATGGACTCATTCGCATGGCCAAGGAATATGCATCACTTCATTCAGATTCCATGCTTCACTCCTTCAAAGAGCTCGATGTGGAAGACATATCACATTCTGCTGATGAGGGCGATGAAGCTGCCATACAATGTATGAAGCAAGCTGGAACATTACTTGGATTGGGTCTAGCAACAATTCTTGCGGTCTTGGACATGCGAGTTGTTGTAATAGGTGGTGGCATTTCACAATCAAGTTCAACCTTTTTTGATTCAACACTTGCTACATTAAAAGCTCGTGCATTGCCTACAATAGCACAGCTTGCAGAAATTAGGAAAGCTCATTTTAGCAATAATGCAGGTCTTGTCGGAGCAGCAATGCTCGGCAGATTGCGTACTAGTATGTAAGGATCTTTATGGCTATACACTCTACTTCTTCTCAAGCACACCATTCAGGACAACAATCCGGATATGCAGGCCCACTTTCCATCATGGCATCACTCATGTTCATGATTGGATTCATCACTTGCCTTAATGACATTCTTCTTCCCCATTTGAAAATCGTCTTTGATTTGAGCTATGCAGAAGCATCACTCATTCAATTAGCTTTTTTCTTTGGATATTTCTTTGCTGCTATTCCTTCGGGTAGCATTATTTCAAGATTTGGATATAAAAAAGGAACATCGATCGGACTTTTTACTGCTGGCATTGGAGCAATGATGTTTTATCCGGCAGCAGCTCTTCCATCATTTTCATTTTTCCTCATTGCATTATTTACGATGGCTGCAGGATTTGCACTCCTGCAAGTTGCAATCAATCCATATGTAAGTGTGCTTGGTCCATCTGAGACATCTTCAAGCAGATTGGTATTGGTGCAAGCATTCAATTCAGTTGGCACAACAGTCGCTCCATATTTTGGCGGATTGTTCATTCTCGCCGGAACATTGTCCATGACTGACATCATGAATATGGATGCAGTACAACAAGCAGCATATAAACTATCACAAGCAGAATCTGTACAGATGCCATATGTGGGTTTGGCCGGGGCATTGATGCTTCTTGGCATCATTGTACTCATGCTTCATCTTCCATCTATTTCTTCTGTTGAAGGCGATGCAGAACGTGCAACCACTTATGCTGATGCGTGGAAAGTTAAACGATTGAGACTCGGAGTATTTGGCATCTTCGCTTATGTGGGTGGAGAAGTTGCAATTGGTAGTTTCCTCGTGAATTTTATGGGATTACCTTCTATTGCCAATATGCAAGAATCTCAAGCAGCCGGATATATCGCCTATTATTGGGGCGGCGCAATGATTGGCCGCTTCATTGGTTCGGCTCTACTTAGAACAATCAAACCCGGAACACAACTTGGTGTTCAGGCAGTGCTTGCTGGTGTTCTCGTCTTGATTGGCGTGGTCACATCAGGCAGCATCGCAATGTGGTCCATGTTATTAGTAGGTCTTATGAATTCCATCATGTTTGCAACCATATTCACATTGGCAATCAAAGATTTGGGTCCGCTCACAAATAAAGGCGGCAGTCTACTCAATATGGCAATCGTTGGTGGTGCAGTAGTACCAGCAATTCAAGGAATTGCCGCAGATGCATTTGGATTGCATATTTCATTTGTGATTCCAATTCTCTGTTATGCCTATATCATGCATTATGGATTTATCGGATCGAATAGCAAATAATTTTTTTCATTGTTTCATAAATCTAAACGGAGCTTTATGCGATTACCATACGCTCTTCTTTTATTGATCATGTGTTCTATGACTAGCCTTGAGGCATTGGCACAGACCATGATTTCAGGTAAGGTTACGAATACTAAAAACAATGAACCACTCAAAGGCGCCACAGTGCGTGTTGAAGGTTCAAATTTGGGTGGTCTTACCGCAAAAGATGGAACATTCTCCATCAAAGTTGGAAAAGGCGGAACATATAAATTGTCCGTGAATTTTGTCGGCTATAAAAAACAATCCAAAACAGTAACTGTCAAAGATGGCGAAACTGCATCCGCATTGTTTGCAGTTGAAGCTGATTTGCTCAAATTAAATGAGACAGTGGTTGTTGGTTATGGCACCACACAAAAACGCGATGTCACAGGTTCATATTCAACCGTGAAATCCGAAGAAATCGTGAATCGACCTGCACCAAGTTTTGAATCATTATTGCAAGGTCGTTCACCAGGAGTACAGATTCTGCAATCAAATGGAATGGCTGGTACAGCCGCCACCGTTCGCGTTCGTGGCGTGGGATCGATTTCAGCAAATACACAACCTTTATATGTTGTGGATGGCGTTCCAATCACAACAGGCGATTTTGGTTCAGGAAGTATTGCAACAAATGCCAATGCTTTGTCTTTTTTGAATGCAAATGACATCGAAAGCATCGACATTTTAAAAGATGCAGCAGCAACCGCAATTTATGGTTCTCGAGGTGCAAATGGTGTTGTTCTCATTACGACAAAGCGCGGTAAACTTGGAACATCTCGCATCAGCATGGGTGTATCACAAGGTATTAAAACCGAAGCGCATCGCTTAGAACTTGTGGATAGAGATACATGGATTAATCTCTTCTATGAAGCGAGAAGAAATGATGTTGTGGATTC
>RGCF01000354.1 GCA_009919265.1 Bacteroidota bacterium
GTTATAAAACAATTAGTCGAGGATTTTAAAGAATATTTAAAGCATAATAAAAATGATCCATTTACTTTGATTAATAATAAATCAATAAATATACAAGGAATTAAAGATTTAAAGGCTAAAGCAGGAATTGATATGAAAACTGATAATAACCTTTATCCTAAAGAGACACCAAATACATTTGTAACCAATAAAAAATTTTTTACTCATTTATATGCATTTATAGACTTTTTAGAAAATATAGCTAAAAAAGAAGACAATAAAGCTAAAACATTTTTCGATGAAGTTTTACGAAATCAATCTAATTACTTTCAACCAGATAGTAACAACAATGACAAATTAGTAAATATGTATTTTCAATATTTATTCTATTTTCAGTTTCACAATTTAACAAGTTTAATAGTATTATTAGATTTAACACAGGATTTGATTATAATACATAATGAATTATTAAGAGATTTTAAACAAATAGAAGAGATTGGTGGAGAACAATTAATCTTAAATATATCTAGATTATTCTATACATTTAATATTGGTGATAAATTAAATGTAGGTCAAATTATTGGTACTGACGAAAATTACAACGAATATAAAGAAAAAATATTGAAACCATTTATAAAATATGTAGAAACATATGGAAAATTAGAAACTTATGACCCTAATTCCAAATTACCTATCAAATTTAAAGATATAGAGCGTTTTGATTATTTTGGAGGATTTGTAAGAAGTATTTATAAAGATAAGAAATCAAATGAAACAATTACTGTGAACGAAGCAAAACCACAAAATATTATGGACAAGGGTAAAACTAAAGTAAGTTTAGAAACAGCTAAACAGAAATTTAATGAAGGAACAAGCAGTTTAATGAAAAATTTTTATCCAGGTAGATATCGTATTTTTGAAGAAACTAAACATACACCTGAGATAAGAAAACAGATTAATTCTATTATTGAAGATTATAAATACGACGAACAGTTAGAAACAGATTCTGATAAAAAAATAGTGAGCGATTTAGTTGGAATATTTGCTAGTCTTGAAACACAAATTAATAAACCTAAAGCACGAGAATATGCAAAAGAATTATTAAATGCTTCAGCATCAGCTGCAGATTTATGTGTAACTTTTCAATTACCACAAACAGGTGGTATGAGAGGACTGAAAGAACCTTTGGAAGAATTTAGAGAAGAAGTGGGTGAAACTACACCACAACCTACAGCTCAACAAGAACAACCTGGGCAACAAGGACAACCTGAACAACCTGGACAACAAGGACAACCTGAACAACCTGGACAACAAGGACAACCTGAACAACCTGGACAACAAGGACAACCTGGACAACCTGGACAACAAGGACAACAAGGACAACAAGGACAACAAGAACAACCTGGGAAACAACCTGAATTTACTAAAGAAGACATAGAGAAAATTGCACGCAAAGTAGCTGAAGATGTGGCTACAGATATGTTATTACCTTTTACATATCTTTTATTTGATGTACGTGATGATTTAAATAATCTTAAATCTAATCCAGATATCATATTAACTACAGAATTTAAAGAAAAATTAAGACAATTAGTAAATGTTTCTACTACTTTATCTGATAATGATTTAATTCCTCAAATATTAAGTGTTTTACAAGGATTACAAGAAAATGTAAATGCTATAAAGAAAGATTATTTAGCTAAGAAAGAGAATAAAAATGACTTTATTGAAAAATTAAAAGAAACATTTCCTGATGAATCAGAATTATTTGATAAATTAAAAAATAATGAATTAACTAATGATGAAATTAAAATATTAGAAAATAAATATCAAGATAATAATCAATTATTGATTTATTTAAATTTAGCAAAATTAAATAATATTATACCTTCTACTGCTACTGCAACAACCTCTCCTGTAGAACCTGTTACTGAACAATCTGCTATTATCAGAGCACCAAATTCACAAACTTTAGATGATTATATTCCATTATTACAAAGTTTAGTATCAACTCAATCTATATCTGAAATTAAAGAATTTTTAAAAATAAAAGGTGTAGATATAATAACATTTTTAACAAAATTACAAAACGATTTAGATGAAACAAAACTTAAAGTGAGTGATTTAGAAAAAAGAGTAAAAACTTTAGAAGAATCATATGATGTACAAATGAAAATTATTGAAACTATTTTATTAAATGAATTATCATATGATAAAAAGAAAATTACTCCTGAAATAAACAAATTGGTTAAAGAGGTACCACAAGAATTACAACCTAAATTAGAATCATTGAAAAAATGTGATTGTGAAGCTATATTATTACCATTTTTAGAATATATAAAATCTGAACAAGATGAAATTAAAAATGTAGCTACAAAAATTTTGAAAGAAAATAATTATCAAACATTAAATGATTCTCAAATAGCTGACTTAATTAATAAATTATTAAATAATGATAAATTTCAAGACTATGTCAAATCTGACTTAAATCCAGAATTTGCTCAACAATTAAATAATGCATTAACTGAAATGAAAAAGACATTTATAGAACATTGTGAAGAATTAAATAAAACAAACTCTAAATTTTCAGATAGTGTTTCTGAATTAGTAAAAGCTATGAAAGATTTTAAAACAGATTGTACAACATTAAAACAAGGAGGAGCACCAGAAGAACCTAAGAATCCTATAAAAGAAATGGCAACACAACTTGATGATGCTAAACGTAATATTAGAAAAGTTATGGATTTCTTAGATGGCGTTAAAGGTAAATATGATTCTATCTTTAAAACGATATTTACTGAACCAGAAATACCTATTACACCATATGGTGATA
>RGCF01000355.1 GCA_009919265.1 Bacteroidota bacterium
TTTTGTAGTAGGAAAGGGTGGAAATCGTGATAACGTCAGTGTTAGTACGTTAGACACAGCAGTCATACAGGGGTATGAGCAGCCGCGATATGGTGGGGGTGGTACTTCTATTATGGAAGCCAACGCTATAAACCCTGTCCTCAACAATATAAATATACAAGGTGGAGGATTTACTGGGATATTCTTGGATTCTAATTTGGCCACAGCACAACCCCTATTGATAGTGGGTGGGGGTGGCGCAGGAGGTGCGTTTACTATGGGAGGACCCGGTGGATTCGGCGTGGATCCTGTTCCTCTACCCCTACAAACATATCCGTTTTCTGAAGTAGATTTAACTACGCTGGTATACACGCCTCTTACAATATCAAGTTTATTTGACTGGAATATACCATATAATCTACCAGGCCCTCCATACACAGAACCACCAAGGGGTAATCTTTCAAATCTATATAATACATCACAAATACAGATAGGATACCTTTTTGGTAGTCCTTACAGATTTGGTCAAGGAGGGTTTGGTTTAAACGGTGCAACTATGGATATTGGTAATGGTTTTAGTAATTTTCCAAGCGCAGTACAATCTTTGAATATAAATTATGATTCAAATGTTTCAACGATGTCTAAATTAGAAATCTGGGCACCAGGAAATGCAAATTATTGTCCAAGGGGTATTATTGTGTACTCTGACAAGGATAAACAGCAGGTATATTATTCAAATCTAACATTAAATCCATATATAGCAGGTGGAATTATCTCGCAACGTTCAAATTATAATGTATATACTGTTCCAATAAATACAACTCGGCCAAATACTGCATCTAATACGACTGCTTGGATAACATGTGGAGTTTCGGCAGATGAATATAGCGCAGTTCAATATAGTTACGACGGATCTAATTGGGCAAAATCTAGGACACAAACAAATACAGGTACTATCTATCCTATATCAACTATAAATGCAATTGTATATGCGAATCCCGATAATATTGGACAACCAACTCTAGTTCCGCGTGTAAATGGTGGCGGGTTTTGGTATGCGTGTGGTGATAATAAGATATTAAGAAGTAGAAATGGACTGGATTGGTCAGCTAGTGGTATAACGAATCCCTATACAGGGGTTAAACTCACTACACTTGCGGCAGGGTTGAATAAAATTGTGGCTGGTGGTGCTGGTGGTAAAGTTCTTTATACAAATAGCAATAACGGGGTATGGTCAAATGTCAGCCCAGCGCCATTTACGAATGATATAACGCGTATTCGTTTATCTGGTTATAATTTTTACGCAATAAGTCCAAGGACATCTACATGTTCTATTAAATTTTCACCGAATGCAGTGAATTCTTGGACGAATGTATCTGCTTCTGCATCAGGGCTTGGTGCTGGAGCTGTAGATATTGCATTCAATGATACAGATACATATGTGGCTGCGATGGGTTCTGGTGCCCTCCCACATAATAAAGTACTTATATATGGTATAGGAACACCTACAATTCCTCCAACTATTTGGCAACCAGTATCAGGAAGTAACTTGTCTAATTTCACATCCTACGCGGTGGCATTTGGGAACGGTGTGTTTGTAGCGGCAGGTAGTACAACAGATGGTAGTTCTCCAGTGAAATACAGTTATGACGGGATGAATTGGTCAAACACAGATGTACTTCCAGTTACACTTAGTACACGAGGCACTGCAAGGTATACTTTTGATAATATGCCAATTGATACGTACCACTTGGCGGGTACTACAAAATATAATAATGGTGGGTTTCCAGAGGGGATAATACCAGTGTTATTTCGCAGTGTGGTATTTAATTCAAATGTGAATGCTTTTATAACAACTGGTGAAGCAAATCTGAATGTTGTGGGGTATGCCCTAAACAATAATGTATCGGTTATGACAAGTCCAAATGGTATTAATTGGAATATGACATTTGATGGAGGATATAATAACAATAGAGGTGGTAATACAAATAATTACGAGGCAGGGTTTTGCGCAGACTATGGAGATATATCAGTAATACCTAATTTAAGTACTCTGTATGTTGAATTATGGGGTATAGATGATGGAAATCGCAAGGCATTAAATCAAATTGTATCCTATGGTGCTATTAAATCAATTATACCTGAAGATAATAATCAAGCTCATAATTTATCAACAATATACGATAGAAAATTAAACACATATTGGTATCCAAGTGAATCACAAAATGTATCAATACAAAATGGATATGATATGACATTTAAATTTAACATGGCGGTAAGTTCATTTAGTAAATTAACTATTTACGTTCCAAATGATTCAAGCCGTTTCTTTACTGGACTTTTAGGCAGATCTAATCAGACTTCGGATATATTCTACAATTCTCCGAATATTAAGTCATCTGATTTCAAATATGATGTGGTAGATAACCTATATTATTATGATGCGATTCTTATACCTCCTGTAACACAGCTTAGTACCATATATATGACATTTACAAAGTCATCTAGTACAAGTCCTCAAATTAATGAAGTTCAGGCAGTGAATGATCCAAATGAACCTATTGTACAATATATTCCTACAAGCGCAATTGATTATGATGGGTATTCTTATTATGCACCACCGTCAAATATGATTGATGGAAATTTAACTACACTTTGGACTCCAAATAGGCCGAATCCTGCAGGGTCTATATATAAGGCTCTTTTTACATTTTCTACACCCGCCCCTCGCATTAATTATATTCAGGTCTATAATGATACATGGGGGAATAGTGGGAATCGCACGATTATCACGGGAATCGCAGTATATAC